>JAUXXQ010000118.1 GCA_030684815.1 Methylobacter sp.
CCGCCGCCGCCCGATGGTTCGCCACCACCGCCGCCCGATGGTTCGCCGCCACCGCCGCCCGATGGTTCGCCGCCACCGCCGCCGCCCGATGGTTCGCCACCACCGCCGCCCGATGGTTCGCCGCCACCGCCGCCCGATGGTTCGCCGCCACCGCCGCCCGATGGTTCGCCGCCACCGCCGCCCGATGGTTTGCCGCCACCGCCGCCCGATGGTTCGCCGTCGCCTACGCCTAGCCCCGATCCGTCGCCTACGCCTAGTCCCGATCCGTCGCCTACGCCTAGCCCCGATCCGTCGCCGTCGCCTACGCCTGAGCCAACGCCTGAGCCAACGCCTGAGCCTACGCCTGAGCCTACGCCCGCTCCGCCGGGTCAGGCTCCAGAGCCTTGTGCGTCCGGTTGGCATGCTAATGTTTTTGGGACGTGCGTTATTGATAATCCAGAGGATTGCCCTGATGGGACTCATGCTTCTGGTTTGGGTAGTTGTTTGCCTGATTCCGGGGTTTGTCCCGAGGGTTATGTGGGCAATAGTGATGGTTGTCATCCGTTATTTCCGCCGCCGGATTTACCACCCGCCCCCTCTTGTTCAGAGGGCTGGTATTTTGATGCCCAGATAGGCTCTTGCTTTCCTACGCCTAGTCCTACGCCGTCGCCTACGCCTAGCCCCGATCCGTCGCCTACGCCTAGCCCCGATCCGTCGCCTACGCCTAGTCCTACGCCGTCGCCTAGCCCCGATCCGTCGCCTACGCCTACGCCGGAACCTGAGCCGTGTCCATCACCAACGGCCAATCCGGACGGTACGGTTTCGCATTTTCCCGGATGCGAACCGGCTCCAGCTCCGGGTGCCGGTACCGGAACGGGTGATGGTTTTTGTGACCAGAACCCAAGTGCTTTAGCTTGTCTTGAATTGGGCGAAGTGCCAGAGGAACAGCCGGAACCAGAGAAGCCGCCGCTTGAAATCACAATGAGTTATAGCTCATTGGGTTCGGGTAGTTGTCCGGCTCCTGCATCTATTAGTTTGAGGTCTGTGGGCAATATTACGATGTCTTATCAGCCGTATTGTGATTTTGCCAGCGGTATAGCGCCGTTGATTATTTCTTTTGCTTGGCTTTCAGCCGGTTTAATTGTTATTGGAGGAGTTAAAGAGTAATGCCTACATTAGCCGCTTTTTTATTATCGATTGCCGGAACTTTGACCGGTCGCGTGTTGTTAGCGTTGGGCATTGGTTGGGTTTCTTATTCGGGTTTGAATGTGTTGGTTTCCCAGATAGTTGATTTGGTTAAAGTTAATTATCAGTCTCTTTCGGGTGTAGTTTTACAGATTTTAAATTTAGCCGGTGCGGGTGATGCAATGGGTATATTAATAGCGGCATTGGTTACGCGTACCGCTTTAGTCGCGATTAAAAAATTGGCCGCTATCCAATGATTACTTTAATTACCGGCGGTCCGGGTACTGGAAAAACTGCGTGGCTGTTGGATCAGCTTATAGAATTACGCAAAACGGAACCCAATAGGCACATTTATATTCACGGTGTGCGCGGTTTGCGTAATTTTCCACACGAAACCATTTATTGCGGGGATCAGCTTTGCGATATTTGCCAGAGTGCAAAGAGTGAGGGCAAGATTCCCGACAATGCTAAGTTCGTTGAGGATTGGCCGCATTGGAAAAGTTTCGGTGATTTGATTGTTATCGACGAAGTTCAAAGGATATGGCGGCCACGGGTAGGCAGTGCCAAGCCTTCCCCTTCCGTCTCCGGCCTTGAAACGCATAGACATTATGGCCTTGATTTTTGGCTGATTTCGCAAGGTCCTCATCTGTTTGATAATTTTATTCGGCTGTTGGTTGGTCGGCATGTGCATTTAGTCGCACGTTGGTCGGGTCGTACTCAATACGAATGGCCGGAATGTAAGCAAGATATTCAGTCCCGATCCGATGCCGTTATCAGGCCGTACAAATTGCCTACGCATGTTTATGATATGTATGATTCTGCCGAAGTTCACACCAAGCAGGATAAACGTAAACCTATCTCTTTTTATACCGCTATTGCCGCCGTTATTCTTGTTATCGTTTTCGTCTTTTTTCTTTTTAATCGCATCCATAACAAAATAAGCACGGGTCAACAAACCATGCTCCAACCAGATTCCCTGTCTATGTCGTCCGAACAGACCCCGAACACACCGAATAAGCCCGATAGCAAACAATTTCCCGATTTTACCCCCGTGATCCCCGGCGTTCCCGAATCCGCCCCGGCGTACTCACATCTAATTAAAGTTTCCGCCGCGCCTATTCTTGCCGGTTGCGTTCTCAACACGCAAACCGATAATTGCCAGTGCTACACGAACCAAGCCACGCCTTATCAGGTGTCACAAGATTTTTGCAAAGAATCGGTAAAAGGCCATCGCTTTAATCCTTATTTGCATAAAAAAACTTACGCCATCAACCAACAAACCAATCAAACCAACCAAACCAACCAAA
>JAUXXQ010000120.1 GCA_030684815.1 Methylobacter sp.
GATGCAACGACGCCCGCACCTACTGTACGACCGCCCTCACGGATTGCAAAACGCAAGCCATCTTCCATGGCGATTGGTGAAATCAGCTTTACTTTCACTGAAATGTTATCACCAGGCATTACCATTTCAACACCTTCAGGCAGCTCAACCGCACCTGTCACGTCAGTCGTCCTAAAATAGAACTGCGGACGATAGCCATTAAAGAACGGGGTATGACGGCCACCCTCATCTTTTGACAAGATATAAATTTCTGAGTTGAAGTAGGAATGCGGTTTGATGGTGCCTTTGTGTGCCAATACTTGACCACGCTCTACGTCGTCTCTTTTGGTGCCTCTTAACAAGATGCCCACGTTATCGCCCGCTTGACCTTGATCCAGCAATTTACGGAACATCTCTACACCAGTACAGGTTGTTGTCACTGTATCTTTGATACCGACAATTTCAATTTCCTGACCGACTTTGATAATACCACGCTCAATACGCCCCGTTACTACGGTACCGCGACCAGAGATAGAGAATACGTCTTCGATTGGCATCAAGAAGGCGCCATCTACCGCCCTTTCTGGCAATGGAATATAGGTATCTAATGCTTCAACCAACCTAATCACTGAAGGCACGCCGATTTCGCTGGTATCGCCTTCCAATGCTTTTAAAGCGGAACCGACGATAATAGGGGTGTCGTCGCCTGGAAATTCATACATATCCAGCAACTCACGAATTTCCATTTCGACCAGCTCGATCAATTCAGCGTCATCAACCATATCTGCTTTATTCAAGAAGACTACGACATAAGGTACGCCAACCTGTCTTGATAACAGGATATGCTCTCTAGTTTGCGGCATTGGACCATCAGCTGCCGAGCAGACTAAAATGGCGCCATCCATTTGCGCCGCACCGGTAATCATGTTTTTTACGTAGTCAGCATGGCCTGGGCAGTCAACGTGCGCATAATGGCGGGCTGAAGATTCATATTCGACATGCGAGGTAGAAATAGTAATGCCGCGCGCACGCTCTTCAGGCGCATTGTCAATTTGGTCAAACGCTTTAACTTCTCCACCTTGGAGCTCAGCCATTACTTTGGTTAAGGCAGCAGTTAAAGTAGTCTTACCATGATCGACGTGACCGATGGTGCCGACGTTTACGTGGGGCTTGCTACGTGAGAATTTTTCTTTGGCCATTGAAATACACTCCTAAATAATCAACACAACATTTGGAGCTCATAACCGGATTTGAACCGGTGACCTCTTCCTTACCAAGGAAGTGCTCTACCTACTGAGCTATATGAGCTTAATTTTTTGAATTTGGAGCGGGTGATGGGAATCGAACCCACGTGATCAGCTTGGAAGGCTGGAGTTCTACCATTGAACTACACCCGCGGATACTTTCAAACTAGATGGTGGAGGGGGGAGGATTCGAACCTCCGAAGGCAGAGCCGGCAGATTTACAGTCTGATCCCTTTGGCCGCTCGGGAACCCCTCCGTTATCGGATAAGCTGTCTATTCTCGCTTATTAAACTAACAGTGTCAACGATTAATTATTCAGGCATTCAATTTATTCATCACAGCCGACATTTCGCCTGCAGCCATTTGCCCCACAAAACCACTAGCATCGTCAAAGACGGATAATATCAAGGCCAATTCAGCCTTGGAGGGCGGCGACAACACGAAGTCGGCAACCACCATTCCGACGGAAGGCCGACCAATACCAACCCTTAGACGGTAAAAGTCTTTTGAGGCCAGATGCGCAATAATATCCCTCAAGCCATTATGCCCGGCATGCCCACCGTTTTTCTTCAGCTTCACCACGCCGACATCAAAATCAAGCTCATCATGAACAACAAGAATCTCTTCGGGCGCCAATTTATAATACCGGGCAACCTTGCCCACAGCCTGCCCACTTCGATTCATAAATGTAGTTGGCTTTAACAGCATTACTTTACCACCTGCAACATCCAGTTGCGCCAACACACCATCAAACCTCGACTCGACAACCCAACTACAATTCATTTGGGAAACCAGCCTATCCAAAAACAAAAACCCGGCATTATGCCGGGTTTTTTCGTACTGCCGACCTGGATTTCCCAAGCCAACTATAAGTTTAATCATATCAAACTTAAGCTATGAAGCCGTTTCATCTTTACTTGCTTTGGACGCCATCATTGACGCAACAGGATGATCATGCTCAGGCCCTTGAGCCAACGCTACAATCTCAACACCGGCAGGCAAAACAATATCGGAAAGATGGGCTGAATCACCAATATCCAAACCACTCAAATTGACCTCGATATAATCAGGCAGAACAGTCGGCAAACAAGACACCTCAACATCAATCATCGAGTGCGTTACAATACCACCTTTCTTGCCACCAACAGAAGTAGCTTCATTGATAAAATGCAACGGCACATGAACCTTTACCACCTCCGACATATTCACACGAAGAAAATCCAGGTGCAAAACCTGAAACTTAGCAGGATGACGCTGAACACCCTTCAAAATTGCCTTTTCAGTTTTACCGTCGACATTAATATCCAAAACATGCGAATAAACCGCCTCATGAGACAAGTGCTTAATCACTTCATTATGGCTCAACGAGAGCATTTGAGGCTCACTATGCCCACCGTATATCACCGCAGGTACACTACCCGTACGACGTCCCCTTCTGGCAGCGCCTTTACCTGATTGCCCACGACTTTCGGCAACAAACTCAAATACGTTAGACATTTCTCTCTCAACCCCGTGCTATCGAGCACAACAAATTAAATTTTATTAACTTACAACTATCAATCAACATAAAGCGAACTAACCGACTCGCCAACAGCTATGCGACGTATGGTTTCAGCCAGCATTTCCGCAACACTCAGCTGCCTTATTCGGCCCATTTTTAAAGCCTCATCACTCAGTGGAATGGTATCTGTAACAACCAACTCATCAAGCTCAGAGCCATTTATATTTTTCAGCGCCGAACCCGACAACACAGCATGAGTACAATAAGCAACTACCTTAATTGCACCATGCTTCTTTAAAGCTTCTGCGGCATGGCACAACGTTCCCGCCGTATCAACCAAGTCATCAATTAACACACAACTACGGCCATCGACATCGCCGATAATATGCATAATTTCCGCAACATTAGCCTTTGGCCTGCGCTTGTCTATAATCGCAAGATCGGCATCATCTAATCGCTTTGCCAACGCCCTAGCCCTGACAACCCCACCCACATCGGGAGAGACAACAATTAAATCTTTATATTTTTGTCGCCACACATCACCCAAAAGGATAGGCGACGAATAAACATTATCGACAGGTATGTCAAAAAAACCCTGTATCTGATCAGCATGCAGATCAACCGTTAAAATCCGATGCGCACCCGCCTGCTCAATCATTTTTGCAACCAACTTCGCACTAATCGGCACCCGGGCTGATCGCGATCTTCTATCCTGCCGCGCATAACCATAATAAGGCATGACCGCAGTTATCCGTGATGCCGAAGCTCTATGGAGAGCATCTATCATCACTAGCAATTCCATTAAGTTTTCATTTGTGGGCGAGCAAGTCGGCTGAATAACGAAAACATCCTTACCACGAACATTTTCCTCAATTTCTACCGCAACCTCCCCATCACTGAATCTCCCGACAGTTGCCATGCCGAGACGCATGTTGAGCTTTTTTACTATACCCTCTGACAAAGCCAAGTTGGCATTTCCAGAAAACACCATTACAGAGGTGTCACTCATCAAGTACTCCCACACGAATTTAACTTAACGGAGGTAAATGGCTGGGCCGCAAGGATTCGAACCTTGGTATGCGGAGATCAAAACCCCGTGCCTTACCGCTTGGCGACGGCCCAATAATTATGATATGTAACCTTTCTTCAGCTTTGAAAACAAGGGCGATTCATTAACCCCTTTCGCCAAGTAAGCTTGCCATTTCTTTTGAAGTGACTTGCACGCATTGGCTGCGGCATTTTCTGAATCGAACTGCGCAAAAACACAAGCCCCCGTCCCGGTTAGCCTTGCCTCAGAAAATCCAGACAAATCAACCAAAGCATCTTTAACAGACTGGTAACGTTCGCTGACCACCCCAAGACAATCGTTTTGGTGCTGGCCTGCTGTAAAGTCGGCTATTCTGATTGATTTACTATTCCGTGTCAAATCTTTAGCTGAAAATATTTCTTTTGTATCCACATGACAATCCGGCTTTATCACCACAACCCATTGTTCTGGAATATCTATCCTCTCGAGCTTTTCACCGACGCCTTCCGCCCATGAAGAATAGCCATACACAAACGCGGGCACATCTGCCCCTAAGACCAAGCCTAGCGCCATCAATTTTTCTGTTGATAACTGCAAGTCCCACAACTGATTCAATACCACCAATACCGTTGCCGCATCAGAACTGCCACCGCCCAAGCCACCGCCCATCGGCAGGTTTTTCTCCACTTCAATGCATACGCCCTGCTCACAACCTGTTTCGGCTTTCAATAACTTTGCAGCCATTACCGTCAGGTCATCAGCTTCAGGCACGCCAGGCATAGTTTTTTGCAAACTCACTCGCCCATCATTCACTGGGTGGAAGGTTATCCAGTCACATAAATCGATAAACTGAAACACAGTTTGCAGCAAATGATAGCCATCACTGCGCTGCCCGGTAATCCGCAACATTAAGTTTAACTTTGCCGGTGCCGGCCATTTTTCCGCCCATACGGACTTAATATCTTGTTTTTGTATCATTGCAAAACCCAGCGGTCGATAATTAATTTCAACTTGACCTGATCATTCATCACTGTCATTTTGTGCGGCATGACCCCATCATTAACCATTTGCATTTGCTTATATTCATTCAGCCATCCATCCTGATTAAAGCCTGCATCAGCATCCTTATAGGTGTTGGACGGTTCAGGCAAACCCACCACCCAATACCGTAGCGACCGCACCGGCACAAACATACCCAATTGCTGATTAATAAATTCTTCCGGCTGCGTTGATGTTTGCACATCATCGCCGCCACGATCAATGGTGACAACATTGCCTGCTAACGAAATGACAACAGCCCCCTGACCCAGGGGCCCGGAAAGTTTTATTGTTTCCAACTCGGGAGCGTGTTGCCAACTGATATTGGCCGACCAGGAATCAGTCTGCCCGGTTAATGCCAAACGGCCGTCAAACGACCAGCGCTCTACGTCATAAAGGTGATTCATTGCCGCCCTTGAGTAACGCATGCCCGGCTCAACCGGGGCAACAGAACACGCTGACAACAAAGATAACAGACACCCGACCCACAACCCTGACGCAACGCGCAACGCCTTACTCTTTGCCACTCAATATTCTCTTTTTAAAATCCAACAAATATTCGTCATCCGGCGACTTCTCAATAGCCGTATCAAACAACTTCCTGGCCTCCTCTTTTCGGCCCAAAGCCCACAGCACTTCGGCAAGGTGCGCTGCTATCTCCGCCTCCTGCTGTTTGGCATAAGCACGCTGAAGATAATCCAGCGCCTGTTCAAGCCTGCCCAGCTTAAATTGCAGCCAACCAAAGCTATCCATAATGACCGCCTCATCAGGCTGCAGCCTGATCGCATGCTGCAGATATTTCTCCGCCTCGGCATAACGGCCTGGTTTGGCCAGCAAACTATAACCCAATGCATTTAAAGCCTCGGCATCATCGGGATAACTCACCAATATTTTTTTCAAGTCCGTTTCCAACACATCCAAGCGATTAACCCGCTCGGCCATCAAGGCGCGGGCATATAACAAATCCTTTTGCTCCGGCTGTTCCGCCAAGGCATGACTTAATAACTGAAAGGCTTTTTCATACTGTTTTTGCTGGCCATATACCCCGGCCTGCATCAAAATGATACGTAGCTTCTGTTTTGGAAACTGACTGGCCAACGAATTCAGCCGCGAACCCGCCTCATCAAACTGCTTGTCTTTTGCCAGCAATGAAACCGCCGAAAGTGCCGACTCAAATACAAACGGCCCGTCACCGACCTTGTCAAACCATGCCAGCGCCTTTTCCGTGTTCTCGCGTTTTTCCTCTATTTTCCCCAAATAAAAACGGGCCTGGTTTTGCCATTCCGGCTGATCCAGCAACTGGGTAAAAACATCCTCGGCTTTGCCGTCCTTTTCCAATTGCAGATACACCAATGCCAGCGCAATCCGGCTCTCGCCATCTTTCGGATTAGCCTCGACAATAGCCTGGTACATATCAACCGCCGCTTCATAGTCCTCCGCTTTTATCAACACCTGCGCCAACAGCTTTTTAAGTTTGTCATTATCAGGGTATTTAAGCGTGGCATGAGTCAACAAGGTTTTTGCCTTATTCAAATCCCCTGAAAACACCGCGATCTGCGCCTGAAACAACAACGCTTTATCCCAGCCCGGCTGAATGTCCAAGGCGCGCTGCACTTTTTGTTCGGCCAGCGCGCTATTTTTCATTTCCATCGCCAACAGCGCCTGCACAAAATAAATCACCGCCTGACCAGGATTTTTTGCCGCCAAATCATCCAACACGTCATAAACAAACTCCGACTTGCCCTCCTTTTGCAACACAGCAATCAACTCCAACACCGTATTTTCAAATCCGGCCGGATCAATTTTCAGCACAGCATCCAAATGCTCGACGGCAGCCTGCTTATTCCCCGTCCCCAATGCCGACAAGACCGCAAACTTTTGTGCCGTCAGATTTCCAGGGTCTTGTTTTAACCATAAAGACACCGCCTCATCCGTTTTATTGCCATCCTTCATGTACATGGCAATTTTCGCCGCTCTTTCTGCAAAACGGGGGTCTTTAACGCGCTTGGCCACCTCCATATAGCCTTCCAACGCAATCGCATACTGCCCCCGTTGCCCGGCAAGCTCTGCCGCCATCAGCATATACATCACATCCGGCTCTATCGCCGTTTCAACTTCGTTTTGCTGCGGTTTTTCCGTAGGCGCAGCTATTGCAACAGGCTCAACCACCTTATCCTGTTCACTCGGCTTTTCCAGTGAACTGCCGCAACCATTAAGAAAAACAAAGCTTGCTATCAAAAAAAATCTAAAAATTAACACACCATCGTCCTATTGAGGTCTTATACACATTCGTTATAGATTATCAGAAAAATCAGTTGATTCAGACAGCTGATTTATTCCATTTGGATAAAGCCGTTATATTTCTTAGAATAGACTCAAATAAAGCTCAAAGTAAAAAGCTAAAGGCGCAAGGTTCATGATTTAAAAAATCGGCCGTCTGCCTTCATGCCTTGAACCGTTGACCTTGCACCTTTGACCTTGAATCTAAAACACATGACACTTCTTGCCGTAGGGATTAATTACAACACCGCACCGGTTTCAATCCGCGAACGCCTGTCATTCCCGGCCGACATACTGGAATCCTCATTACAGGAACTCTGGCACATCAAAGAAATCTCTGAGGCCGCGATCCTGTCGACCTGCAACCGCACCGAGTTTTACTGCACCTCAAGCACAGCCAACAAACAAATCCTGATCGACTGGGTTGCGCAAAGCAAACAAATCAGCGCCGCCGACTTTACGCCTTATTTATATTGCCATACCGACAGCGAACTGATACGCCACATGTTCCGCGTCGCTTGCGGCCTGGATTCGATGATACTGGGCGAACCGCAGATTCTAGGGCAAATGAAGACCGCTTATCAAGTCGCCTACGAAGCAGGTACACTGGGCAAACGGCTGGGCAGGCTGTTTCAGCACACCTTTACCGCCGCCAAAAAAGTCCGCACCGACACCGCCATCGGTTCCAGTCCTGTGTCTGTGGCCTTTGCCGCCGTGCAACTGGCACAGCAAATTTTCGACAAACTGAGCGAACAAACCGCCCTGCTGATCGGTGCCGGTGAAACCATCGAATTGGCCGCGCGGCATTTGTCGCAACAAGGCATAGGCCGCATCATCATCGCCAACCGCACCTACGATAAGGCTCATGCACTGGCGATGCAATTTAACGGCTACGCCATTGCCCTATCCGAATTGCCCGCGCATCTGGCCGAAGCCGACATCGTCATCTCCTCGACCGCCAGCCAACTGCCGATATTAGGCAAAGGCCGCGTTGAAAGTGCGCTAAAAAAACGCAAACACAAACCGATGTTTATGGTCGATTTGGCGGTGCCGCGTGACATTGAAGCCGAAGTCGAGCAACTCAGCGATGTCTATCTTTACACTATCGACGATTTGCAAAACACCATCGACCAAAACATGAATTCCCGCCGCCTAGCCGCCGAACAGGCCGAAGAAATCATCGACACCCAAGTCGATCATTTTCTGGCCTGGCTACGCGCCCAAGGCGCACAATCGACCATTCAGGATTACCGCCATCAGGCCGAACAATCCCGTGATGACGCCTTGCAAAAGGCACTGGCCTTATTAAAAAGCGGCGTCCCCGCCGAACAAGCGCTTAACCGGCTGGCGCACAGCCTGACCAACAAACTGATTCATACGCCCAGCACCCAAATCAGAGCCGCCGCCGAAAACGAACGCCATGATTTAATTGCCGCTGCCCGCGAGATTTTTAAATTAACCGAAAGCCAATGAATAGTGGAACACAGATTTTTTATCCGCGCTTACCCGTCAAATCCGTGCCATCCGTGTTCTATTTTTCCAACTACTGAACAGTAATAATGAAACCATCCATACAACACAAACTCGAAAACTTGTGCGAACGCTATGACGAAATCGCCGCCTTATTGTCCGAACCCGAAGTGCAAGGCAACCAAAACAAATTCCGCTCGTTAAGCCAGGAATACGCGCAAATCAACCCACTGGTCGACTGCTACAAACGCTATCTACAAACCTTGGAAGTACTGGCTTCAGCCAAAGAAATGGCCAACGACAGCGACCCCGAATTAAGGGAAATGGCCAAGGAAGAAGTCAGCGATGCCGAAACCCAGCTGGAAGCGATTGAACACGACTTGCAAGTATTATTGCTGCCCAAAGACCCCAACGATAACCGCAACATTTTCATCGAAGTGCGCGCCGGCACCGGCGGCGACGAAGCGGCTATTTTTTCCGGCGACTTGGCACGCATGTACCAGCGCTATGCCGAACGCAAAGGCTGGCAAACCGAAATTATCAACGAAAGCCTCGGCGACCACGGCGGTTACAAAGAAGTCATCCTGCGCGTGACCGGCAAGGATGTGTATTCGCAGCTCAAATTCGAATCCGGCGCGCACCGGGTGCAACGCGTACCCGAAACCGAGTCGCAAGGCCGCATCCATACCTCGGCCTGCACCGTTGCCATCATGCCCGAAGTCGACGAAGTCGATGCCATCGACATCAACCCCGCCGACCTCAAAGTCGACACCTTCCGCGCATCAGGCGCCGGTGGCCAGCACATCAATAAAACCGAATCGGCGATACGCATCACCCACGTCCCGACCGGCGTGGTGGTCGAATGCCAGGACGAGCGTTCGCAACACAAAAACCGTGCCCGCGCCATGTCCTTACTGGCCTCGCGCCTGCTCTCCGCCGAACAGGAAAAACATCATGCCGAGCAATCCGCCACCCGCAAACTGCAAGTCGGCAGCGGCGACCGTTCCGAACGCATCCGCACCTACAATTATCCGCAAGGCCGTTTGACCGACCACCGTATCAACCTGACCTTGTACAAACTCGACGACATCATGCAGGGCGGCTTAGAGCAAGTCATACAGCCGCTAATCAGCGAACATCAAGCCGAATTGCTGACCCAGCTGGGCGAAGACTAAACGCAATGCACAGCATAAAATCCGTGCTGGACGAAGCCGCAGCTACATTGGCTTCAGTCTCCGACTCGGCCATGCTTGATGCCGAGATCCTGCTCTGCCAAGCGCTGGACAAATCCCGCTCCCATCTTCGCGCCTGGCCGGACAAACTATTACAGCCCGGACAGCTGGCGGTTTTCAGAACGCTACTTGAACAGCGCCAGCAAGGCAGGCCTATCGCCTACATCACCGGCCAGCGGGAATTCTGGTCGCGGGATTTTCAGGTCAGCCCCGACGTGCTGATCCCAAGACCCGACACCGAGCTGCTGATTGAGCTTAGCCTAGCATTGATACCGGCTGAGCAGCCCTGCACAATCCTCGATTTGGGCACCGGCTCCGGCATTATCGCCATCACCCTGGCCGCCGAACGCCCGCAGGCACAGGTCAGCGCCATCGATTTCAGCCTAGCCGCCTTGGACATCGCCCGGCTCAATGCCGACCGGCACAAGCTAAGCAATATTGAGTTTTACCGCAGCGACTGGTTTGCCAGCGTCCCCGCGACAAAATTCGACCTTATTATCAGCAACCCACCTTATATCGCCGAAGATGACGCCCACTTACAACAAGGCGACGTCCGCTTTGAACCGCGAACCGCCTTGTCCGCACCGGAACAAGGGCTTGCCGACATTAGAATGATCGCCACCGCTGCCCGCGATTACCTGAACCCTGGCGGACACCTGCTGATTGAACACGGCTACAACCAGCAACAGCCAGTACAAGCGCTGTTTAAGGATTTGCATTATACCAAGATTCAAACCTATTCCGACCTATCAGGCCAACCCCGAGCAACCTATGGCCAATGGCACTAAACCCAACTTTAAAAGCTAAATTTATGACAACTCAAGAGCTTATCCAGATTCCCCGAAAACTCACCAACCAACTGCTGCATCTTGCGCAAATATCGCCGGATGCCGAAGTCTGCGGACTGATAGCCAGTAAAAACGGCATCCCAAACAGCTGTTACCCGGTCAAAAACAGCGCCGACCAACCGCAGCAGCGTTTCCAGCTTGATCCTGCCCAGCAAATTGCCGCAATGGCGAAAATGCGCGACCAGGGCGAAGAACTGTTTGCCATCTACCATTCCCACCCCAACGCACCGGCCACGCCATCAGCCACCGATTTAGCGCAAGCCGCCTACCCCGAAGCGCTGTACTTGATTATTTCACTGGACACCAAGGGCATTCTGGAAATGCGCGGGTTTAAAATAGACCCACACTCAAGCCGCGAAATAGCGCTATCGTTGAGCGAATAAACGCGCCTTTATGATCAATTAAAGCCCACGAAAAAAACAGAACAATAAGAATCAATACCTTCGCCAAAATTTAAGCAACCTTGGCGTGAATTCTGCCGAGTTCAGCAGCTTCAAAAATACGATTGTCGATTAACAATTCATCGGCGTTAATGCCGATGCAATTAATAATCCGCCTCGTGTATTTCCTGGCCCTGAACACCGCCTTCAAATCCAATATGCTTTCACTATTCAGGTGCTGTAACTGGGGCAGCAGGAGTTGCGAAAAAGTGACCATGAACATCGAAAAGTTGGCGGTATTGCCCACTTGCGTGGCTCCGACGTTCATGAAATCTTCCAGCCCCCAGTGCTGTTTGGCATCGCGGAAGTTGAATTCAATCTGGAAACGCAATGAATAATAGGTCAGCAGCAGGTCATAACTCAGGTTCAAATCATCCATCACTGAACAACAGTACTTTTGCCGTCCTGCCATTGACCAGATTGGTTTTGGCTATCACCACCACGTTGAGCAGTTCGGGAAAATTTTTGTGCCACAGCTGAACCTGGTAAATTCGGGTTGTAACATTATTTTCCACGGTTTCGTGACAGAGCTATTGGTCGGTAAGACCGTCTACGGTGAATTTATCGCCGTATTTTTTGGGCTTGCCCCGGCCTGAGTACGGGGCAGTAGCGGGAAAATACAACGCCGAGGTATGGCGTAGCTTTGAAATTAAATGGAGCCCGGTTTGCTTAACCAGCTGCAAGCCGCCATTGTTGCCCAAAGCGCCATCGTAAACAAAATACTGGGTGCCGAGGCTGCCGATGATCAAATTCAAGGCCAAGCGAATGCATAACTGTAACTGCAGCTGAAATGCCGACAGTGTGACCTCGGTACGGCTTTTGTTTTTGCTGCCTTTGGGCCGCCCCGGTTTTCCAGTGGGCGACTTGGCTTGTGCCGGTGCCTTTGGGGCGCTGTTTTGGGTCTCCGGACGCACCAATTGCTCCATCACCAACGGGAAAGAGCGGCGTGATTCAACATGGACTAAGGAAATGTTGATGAAACAAAGGCCGCCCACCACTTGATTTTGAATCGACGAAAAGAATTTTCCTAAACCAAAGGTCTCTTTACCGGACTTGGTGACCACCACTTCATCGCCCACCATAATCCAGGTGCCCGGCATTGCATTTAACTGACTTTTGACCAGCGCCCAGCGCAATGCCGCCCAATCGTGTACGCCGTTAAAAAAACGTTGTACGGTTCGGTAACTGCCGCCTTTTTCTGTCCAGCGCGAAATGCCCAGCATCGTGACACGTCCGGTCATGGATACGTTGGCTTCGACAATAAGCGCCAATCGATTTAACTCACGTTGAATTAAAATAGTCTGTAGCGGTTTCTCGACAGTCGTAACTTCTCCCCACTTCATCAGCCCATAGCAATCCCTGACAACCCCATAAACCGATTGCCACAACTCACTGAGTATTCCGTTTTTTAGCAGTCGAATGCGAATAATAAGCTATCTTCGTCCTCATCGCTGCTAATGGCTCCCCGAATTTCTCGCCACAAGCTGTTTTGGCAAGAACGGTTTAATTCCCGCGCCAACATTGGAGCCAGAATCTGGCGGACGGTGTTTTCTGACGGCAGTTCCCGCGAGCGGGTGCGCAAATACAAGGTCGCTCGTTCTATTTTGCGGCTGGAAAAAATGCCTTTGGCGTAGCAGTAAAACAACAGGGCCAGCATCATCTTCGGCGGATACGGTGCGCTACCACCGCCACTGTAGGCTTGCTCTATAGTACGGGTGTCCAGTTGCTCGGTAAGGTCAACCACAAAGCGGGCCAAGCTGTTCTCATCCAGCCAGCCTTCGCAGTTACCTGGCAGGTTGATAGGTTCGTTGCGGTTAATGTCGATAAATTGCTTACTGATGGGAGTTATCCGGTTAATGAAGAATTATTCCGGGCTATGTTAACCCAATAGCATTGGATTCTGGTAAGGCCGACAAACTCCTAGGACGACTCTGAAAATCGTCTTACTTCACGCCATCTCAGTGTGAACCTGATGGCAGGAGATACGCAGCAACAGCGTACCCAACGGAGAGAACACTAGATGAACAAACAAAATAAATCAAGAGCATCCTTACATCCCCCCATCTAAAGGAAGGGGCTTTACGGACTTTTTTGGTAAAATGACCAGGCTTCCCATAGAATAAAAAGGGAGCGCCTTTAATGTGTAGCGATTTTTGCAAACCCTATTTTCTGCCAATCAGGAGCCAAACATGCTTAAAATCATTCAATCGAGTTTGAAATATTTCATCGTCGGAGTTTTAGCGGTTATTCCAGTTGTTATCGTTATTCAAGTGCTGGTGTTTTTGGAGACGATAGTCAGGGACTTTTTTATTTATATTTACGGCTACTCCAACAATGTCTTTATGACTGCATTGGCGTTCACCCTTTCTTTTGTCGCCATTGCCTATACCGGCTATAGGGTCACCGTATCCGAAAAAATGTGGATGCTGCATCAGGTCGAATTATTGATTAACCGGATTCCGGTCATAAGGACGATCTATAGGGTCAGCAAAAAACTGGTCAACCTGCTCGGCAACCGGGAAGAAAGCTTGGCCAAAGAAATTATTTTTGTTGAGTATCCCAAAGACGGCTTGTGGGTGCCAGCTTATGTCACCAATAAAATGGGGGAAATGTTGGTTGTTTATGTGCCGACTTCACCCAACCCAACATCTGGGTTCACCATTGTTGTGCACCAGTCTAAAGTGGTCAAATCGACCATGGATATTGAAGGCGTCAGCAGTTTCATTGTTAGCGTCGGTGTTGATGTGGATGCACGGCAAAAGGATGAGTTTGAGCTGTTGGGTCGCCGGACTCTCAGCGAAATCCGCAATATTGAGTAAAAAACCTTTATTTGCCTAAGGAGGGCTAGCTCAGCCGCTCCTTAGGTTTTCAAAGACTGATCGCCCTTCCTGTTAATGGATTTCGATACTTTTACGTTTGCCCTTTTCAGTTTTGGGTACTGTCACTTTCAAGAGGCCATCTTTGAATGATGCTTTGGCCTTGTCGCCATCGACATTGGCAGGCAAAGACAGCGTGCGTTGACATTCGCCCTGCGTTATCTCGCGGCGGAAATATTTGCCTTTTCCCCCTTCCTTTTTTTCTTCCTTGCTCGAGGTGCGGATAGTCACGGTCTGGTTGGCAATCGACACGTCCAAATCTTCTTTTTTAACACCCGGCAAGGCCGCCTGAATTTCGATATTGTCGTCATGGTCGATAATATCAACCTTCGGGAAACCTATTTCCGGCAAACTGGACACATTCCAGTCGAGTAAACGCGGCCATCGGCGCGAAAGGAAATCATCGAAAAAGTGATCGAATTCATCAAATGACATCAAACCGCCCAGTGATGATTTGGCTAACGGTTCAGGGTCTTGTTTTGTGGTTTTCATTTCTTTATCTGACATAAACTTCTCCAAGTTATCTGCATTAATGAGCGGCTATAGGGGGCCGTATTGATCCAGCAAAAATGCCTGTTCAGCTTCAAGCCAGTCGTCCAGTTCATAGCCGGGGGCAAAATTTCTGTTTTCAGCCTTGTAATAGGCGAATTCGGCAATTTTGGCCTCACGTTCAGGAAAGCTTAGCGTAAAAGACTCCGTGTCAACAATTGCACTTGTTTCTGTCGCTTTTTTAACAGTTGCAGCCATATTTATTTCACCTCGTTATGGTTAAGCATTGCCTTTTGGGTGCTGGGTTAGCGTTAGCTTGAGCTGCGTGCTAGCCTGCATCAGTTTAACGGGGAAAATAAGAAAAAATATGGGTGCAAATACCTACTCGCTGATCGGCGCGTTGGTTTATCCGGAAAACACCACATCAAAATCTTGTATCAATCCGGCAATGTCTCGGCGGCATAGCGTCTGCAACGGCAAGCACAGATCGTCAACTGTTAAACCGCGTTCCTGCAACGACTCCAGTTCGGTGTAAATGTTGTTTACATCGTAGATTTCCAGCGCTTTAAAAATAGCGGCCGTGTCCTTCATACCCGTACAGTCAGGATTTTGGCCGTTTTTCAACTGAAATACCGCATCGTCCAGCAACAACAGACTGACGTGCTGATCGAACGCGGCGGTGGTTAAAATAATGTCCAACAGCTCCTGAACGTATGCGCCGCTGTGCGGCGCTTTGCGCAGGACAAATAAATAACGTTTCATTTCATCACCCAAACACGATAAAGCGGTCGGCTTCCAAGGTCGCCTCGACCCACTGCCCCAAACCGGAAATGCGAAAGCCCTCAGCCAAATCATTATCCTGCTTGCCCTGCCGCTTGGCTTCGTCGCAATGCAGCAAACCGCGCCGTTGTGCAGCGGAAATGCACACCACTAAATCAAGCTGATGCAGCCGCGCCAGCTCGCTCCATTGTGCAGTGAACTGCAGTTCATCATCCGGTGGCGTCGCGTATTTGAATGCATGGTAAACGCCGTCGTGATAAAAAAACACCCGGAATATTTCATGCTGTTGGGACAACGCGGCCTTGATAAATTGGTAGGCGCTATGGCCGGCATTAGACTGATACGGGCTGGTGTTAATTTGAATGGCGAATTTCATTAATTTTTGGCGGGAGATAGCCCAACCTTCAGGTTGGGGAGAGATAGCCGCCCCCTGTTCCCGCATCCTCTTTAGTTAAGCTATCTTGTTAAAATTAGGTGCCGGCCTTTCCCGGCTGTCATCCCGTAAGGGACTGGTAACGCGCATTTTGGTGCCTCTCCCTTCGACAATACGAATACCCCGCCCTTACTATTGCAACCATTTTGCGGCCTTCATCTGATCCGGGCCAATGCAAATGGAACCGGTTGCTGCTGGTTGGCGCCGCCCAATAAGGTACAGCTGCGTATTTTAGCGCTGCTTTGGGTTCCCGCCCACGCTTTATCAAGGCATTGCGGGGCAATCTGGGGCTGTGAATGGGTGAACCGTGAGTTGTAGGGTACGCAGACCGCATGTTTCCGAGATTGTTTGCGAAAAATTAGGTTTTGGCTATCGATAATGTGCTGGATTTAAGTTCTTGGGTTATAAAGTCATTACGCAGGAACAGATTGCGAGGTTACCAAAATCATGACAACTTTATCCATCCGATTGCCCGACGATATGGCGGAAAGGCTCAAGAATATCGCCAAAGTACGCGACATCAGCCTGAACAAGCTATCGGCACAAGCCTTGGCGGAAGAGGATGCGAAGCAGCGATTTCTGGCTGCGCAATTACACGGTAATCCCAAGCGGGCGGCGCAATTGCATACACCCCCGTCGTTCATAAAGGGATAGCCAAAAATTTAAAAAAATGGAAGCCAAAAAGCTGGGCAACCTAAAAGGCCATTTCGACAGCCTAGAGTCGTCCCCTTCGGGCATGAAGGGCTGCACTAAGGAATCCCATTGCTTTAGCTGGGGGTGAATGTCAAGCAGAAAGCCGTAATTTCTCATTAATCGGAGCTAAAAAGATTATTGCCGCGAAGGGCGCGAAGAATGAAACGTCTTGTTCTTCGTGGCTTTGTGTTGAATAAAATGCCATTCAGTACCTAATGAGTTTGATGTTGCCTGTAGGCCATGGGCAATGACAGGAAACCACTTTGGCATTTTTCCAGCGGCAAGGCCATTGCCGCACATTACTCCCATTCAGCAATAAAGCGGCTTTGATAATCCGCCATCGCCAGCCTAATCACTTCATGCGCTTCATCGCGCCCGTAAACATTGGTGATTTCGCAGGAACTTTTTTCACCGGGCAAATGTTTATAGGTCAAAAAATAATGTTTCAGCCGGTTAATGTAGGATTCTGGGCAGTCTGATACATCAGTCCATTGCCGGTAAAACTCGTCGCCTTTCATGACCGCGATAATCTTGTCGTCGGCCTCGCCGCCATCGAGCAAACGGAAACCGCCAATCGGTATTGCCTGTAACAGAATGTCGCCATGAGTCACGCTGCGCTCGCTCAATACGCAAATGTCCAACGGGTCGCCATCGCCCTTGTCGACCGCTTTGCCTGATTTTAAGGCGGCAAATTCGGCAATTCGGTCGGCGCAATAGGTTTGGGGAATGAAGCCGTACAAGGTGGGAACGGTGTTGGAAAATTTTTGCGGCCGGTCGATTTTAAGGTAGCCAGTTTCTTTGTCGATTTCGTATTTGACGGTGTCGGACGGGACTATTTCGATAAAAGCGGTAACCACGCTCGGGGCATTATCGCCCGGACTGATACCGTGCCAGGGGTGTGCTTTGTATTGTCTATTCATGGATGATGGAATGATAAGTTATATAGAAATCGGCGCTTTGATATGCTCATGCGCCTGATAATCGATGATTTCAAAATCGTCATAGCAGTAATCGAAAATCGATTCCGGCCTACGCTTTATGTTTAATGTCGGCAGCGGATAAGGCTTGCGCGTTAGTTGCAAATTCGCTTGCTGCTGATGGTTCAGGTAAAGATGCACGTCGCCGCCTGTCCAAATAAAATCGCCTACCGCCAAATCGCATTGCTGGGCAACGATATGCGTCAACAACGCATAACTGGCAATATTAAACGGCAAGCCTAAAAAGGTGTCGCAACTGCGCTGATAAAGCTGGCAGGACAATTTGCCGTCGGCGACATAAAACTGGAACAGCGCATGGCAAGGCGCCAGCGCCATTTTTCCTTGCGCGACATTCTGCTGCGGGCTGATGCTTTCGTCCGGCAAATCCGCGACATTCCAGGCCGAAACAATAATCCGGCGGCTGTTGGGCGTGTTTTTCAGTTGTTCGATAATGTGCTGAATCTGGTCAATATGCCGCCCGCCGGCGCTCGGCCATGAGCGCCATTGATGGCCGTACACAGGGCCTAGCTCGCCGTTTTCATCAGCCCATTCGTTCCAGATAGTGACCTTATTTTGGTGCAAAAAGTCCAGATTAGTGCCGCCTTGTAAAAACCACAACAGTTCAACAATAATCGATTTTAAATGTATCTTTTTCGTCGTTACCAATGGGAAACCGTCCGCCAGCGGAAAACGCATCTGATGGCCAAAAATGGACAAGGTGCCGCTGCCGGTTCTGTCGCCTTTCGGACTGCCTTCGGTGATGATTTTGTCGAGTAATTCTAAATAGGCTTTCATGCGATTTTTGTTAGTTGATTATTCATTGTCCGCACTTTGGTAGGCGCTTTTTCGGGCTTTGCCCATCGTTATCATATCGAAGGCATTTCTCGCGCCTTTTAATACCGGCGCCGCACCGCCCATCGCCACCGCATCCACCAGACAATACCAAGCGGCGACACCGCTAGGCGGGTTGCCTTGGGGCAAGCCTAATACCGGGTCTATGGCCGCCCATGTCCAGGTGCCAACGGCGGTGCCGATGAGTTCCAACCAGGTGGTGATAAAAAAAGCAGCAAGATAAACCATCGGCGAACGGCCTTTAAAAAGATAGCCAAGAAAAACGCAAAATAACAAGGCGCCGACAGAATCGCCCTGCGCGGCGTAGCCGCTGATGCCCCACATCGACCAAGCGCCGCACACCACAACCACAAAAGCGGCGATTGTTCTGGCATGGCGCAAGAACAATCCAGAACGGCCCAAGGCAACGGCGGTTAAATAAACCATGCCGTGGCCCGGCGGCACGTAGGCAGGCACGTTCTCGAAGCGGTAGGTGTAGCCGCCCATAAAAGGCGAGGCGAAATGCTCGCCGACGGTGGCAAACATCACCGCAATGATAACCTGCACCCTGATTTCGCGGTTTTCGCCAAGCAACAAGCCGATTAAAAATACCCAGCCGCACACACCCAAGGCATTTTGTTTTTCCAGGCTGGCACTGGCATCGGTGGTTAAGCAGACGGCGACGCAAAAAAAAGTAAAGGCGGCGATAAAATAATCCCGTTTCCTATGGGCATAATCGACGTTAACGGGTGGAAAATGGCGTAGCACAATGACCTCGGTTTGAATCGATGAACTGTAAAAAATATGAAAACGGCAAGCCTCACACAAACAGCCAAGCAATGACCGCGTATCGGCCCAATTTACCCAGCAAGATAATGAGGCAGGCTTGAAAGAAGGGCAGTTTTAACCAGCCTCCGGCAAAACATAAGGCATCGCCAACCACCGGCAGCCAGGTAAAAAAAAGTGTCCAGATGCCTTTTTCTCTGACCGTATTCAGGGCTTTTTGTTTATTTGCCGATAACAGCGTCGCTGCCGGAAATTTTTTCGCCGCCAATACACCCAAGCCCCATGTGGTCATCGCACCTAAGGTGTTGCCTATTGTAGCGACGACCACGATCAATACCGCCTGATAATGCCCTGTTGCCACCAGATAAGCCACAACCGCTTCTGAGCCGCCCGGTGCTATGGTTGACGAGATAAAAGCACTGACAAACAGCCCGCCTATTTCAAACACGTAATCTTGCACTTTTTCTCTCAAAAAAAACCCTGCGCCCCACTCAAGAGCACAGGGTCTTTAGGGCGCCGGAATTTAATTTCCAGGCAATGTTTTGTTTTTATGGGACATAGCCCATTTAATTAAGTTGGATAATAGCTTTGCTGCCAACTCGATTCCGGTACGAACCCACTCAAAAATAGTGGCGATTATTTCGGACACGCTCATGCCTTTAAACTTTTTAGCCAAGAAAGGCGCCAGCAGCAAACCTATTGCCAAACCGATCACGGTCACGCCTGAAATAATGGAATCTTCCTGCGGCTGTTCGGCGGCCGGTGCTTTTTTAGCGGCAGCAATAGCGGGGGCGGCTTCTGCAGCGGCGGCGGCTTCTGCGGCTGTCAAAGCGGTAGCAGCCATGACGGTTTTAAAGTCGCCTTTGTAGTCGTCGGGCACGACGTATGCGGTTACCCCCGGAATGCTAGGCAAGTCGCCATCGCCTTTGCCGACTTTTAACTGGGCTTTCATGCCTTTTTCCATGTGCTGGGCAATATCGCAATGCACCAGATAAGTTTTGTCGCCGGGCGGCAAAATCAAAGTCCCCGAGATTTTTGCAGGCCCCGTTATTTCCAAGTGAAACATACCCTTGGGGTATAAATACTTGGGCAGGCCATGCATCATCCATTGGTGACGGATATGGTCGTCGTTGACAAAATTAACGGTCAGTTTGGTGCAGGGTTTAAAATTAAATTCCTGGGTATCAAACGCAAACATCCTGCCGGGAAATTTCTCTGCATGTTTATGTCCGGCATGCACGGTAATTTCCTTGGTCTCGGAAATGCTGTCGCAGCCACCCGGTAAGGTGCTGGTATTTTGCCCCATCACCATGCCGCCCGCCATGTCCATTAAATGGCCATCACCGTGATCCATGAGCATACCGTTATGCTCTTGGTACTCCAGTGCCAGTACGGGCGCTGAAAAAAGCAAAACCAGTGCCCCAGCCGATAATAACTTCACCATTATTTATGTCTCCCATTGCTCAATAAAACCACCCAAATTAGGCGCGCCTGCTGGGCAGGCCCACGCCTTTTCGTCTGCGTCCATACAGACAATGCCATTACCGTCCTGCCCGGATTGCCGGTAAAGCGGGGTAATGGCATTAACGTTTAAAGTTAGCTTTTGATCTTCGCTATCACTTCATCCACTTTAGTTTTGAAACCCGCATGTGACAAATAAAGGACATACAAGCCGGCAAAAGCAAAGAAAGCATACAGCAACAGGTTATTTTTGCTGACTGCTTGACCGCCGCCTGCTTTAAAGCTCATGTGTGCATCCAAACGCTCACCGACATCAGGCACCAGCGTAATATGGATCAAATATTGACCCGCTTCAGGTACGCCATTAGGTAATTTTAATTCAACAGTGCCTTTTTTATGTTTTGCCGCAGGCAGAAAAAATACACGGGTGCCTTCTGGTTCTTTAGTGACTTCAAATTCAACGGCCATATCACGGTATTTCATGTCTTGATAATCGAATACCAGCAGGGTCATTTCGTTAGCACGCGGAAGATTGGCACAAAAATCTTCCGCGGGGAAAGCGTTGGGTTGGTATGCGGTATAATGCAACCAATGGTTGGGTTCCAACTCGAACTTACATTGGTCGGTGTCCGTACCTGCGGCTCCACCGTGCGCCCATAAGGATGCAGAAAATAACAACCCCAGAAGTACCAGGAAACCTTTTCTTAAAATATGTGTGCTGTTCATAATGCCTTCCAGTTTTGAAAAATTATTATAATGGTACCTGCTTAAATCACATCAAAAACCAAGTGATTTCAACCTAATTCTTAAATTAAAGCAGCGCACAACTCTAGCACATCGATTTAGGCTAATACAAGGAATTGATGGAAATCGCGCCTTAATAGCTATCATGATATAAATCACAGCTAAGCCCCCCCCCCCCGCTGCACTATTGCTATCCGTCCCTGCTTTTCGTAGACTTAGGGCAATTTTATTCTAACGGAGTTTTACCGCATGTCATCTTTGACCACTTCTACGGCCTGGGCAGCTTTAAAAATACACCACGAAGAGACCAAAAATATTCTTCTGCGCGACAGCTTTAATAACGACGCCAACCGCCATGCAAAATTCTCCGTTCTGTTTAACGGCATCCTTTTTGATTATTCCAAAAACAGAATCACCGACCAAACCCTGCCCTTGCTTATTGATCTTGCTAAACACGCCCGGTTAGACGAAAAAATTAAAGCCATGTTTTGCGGTGCAAAAATAAACAGCACCGAACACCGGTCTGTCCTTCATACCGCCTTACGTAACCGCAGCAACCAGCCGGTTTATGTTGATGGACAGGATGTGATGCCGCAAATCAACAGCGTGCTGGCGCAAATGCGGACATTCAGCACCTGTGTACGCTCAGGCGAATGGAAAGGCTATACCGGCAAAGCCATTACCGACATTGTCAACATTGGCATAGGCGGTTCCGATTTGGGCCCGAAAATGGTATCGACAGCGCTAACGCCTTATGCGTCCGAGTCATTAAAAGTGCATTTTGTCTCCAATGTCGACCAGGCTGACCTTGTGGAAACACTAAAGCATTTATCGCCGGAAACCACGCTGTTTTTGATCGCCTCGAAAACCTTTACCACCCAAGAAACCATGACCAATGCAAAATCGGCCAGAAGCTGGTTTCTTGACAGCGCGCAAGACCCGCAGGCCATTGCCAAGCATTTTGTAGCCATTTCCACCAACACCAAGAATGTGGCCGATTTCGGCATCGATACCAATAATATGTTTGAATTCAGGCATTGGGTCGGTGGGCGCTATTCGCTCTGGTCGGCCATAGGCCTGTCCATCGCGTTGTATGTCGGCATGGATAATTTCGAGGAACTTTTATTAGGCGCTTACGAGGTCGACGAGCATTTTCGTTCCGCGCCTTTTGAACAAAACATCCCTGTTATCATGGGTTTGTTGGGCATTTGGTACAACAATTTCTACAATGCCGAATCCCATGCGCTGTTGCCTTACGACCAATCGATGCTTTATTTCGCCGATTACTTCCAACAAGGCGACATGGAAAGCAATGGCAAATGCATAGACCTTAACGGCGATCATGTCGACTACAGCACCGGGCAGATCATTTGGGGGCAACCCGGCACCAATGGCCAACATGCGTTTTTTCAATTGATCCATCAAGGCACTAAGCTGATACCCTGCGACTTTCTGGCTGCCGCCAACAGCCACTATACCCGGCCCGACCATCATGACATTTTAATTTCTAACTTCCTCGCCCAACCCGAAGCCTTGATGAAAGGCAAAACCGCTGAAGAAGTCAAACAGGAATTGTCTGCGGAAGACCAAGCCGACACTGTCCTGGTCGCCTCCAAAATATTTGACGGCAACAAGCCGTCCAATTCGTTTTTGTTCAGCAAACTGACGCCGAAAACCTTAGGTTCGCTGATCGCTTTTTACGAACATAAAATTTATGTCCAAGGTGTCATCTGGAACATCAACTCATTCGACCAAATGGGCGTAGAATTAGGCAAAACTTTAGCCAAAGTCATTTTGCCGGAATTACAAAACGACAGCATCATCGACAGCCATGACAGTTCAACCAATGCCCTCATCAACGCTTACAAACAATTGCGCCAGGCAAAAGACAGCCTATGCGGACAACAGGCAGACGCCTCGTAACCGCCAGAGCTCCGATGCCCCAGCCAATTTTGATCCGTCGTTTCGGGCGGATCATGGGTGTTATTATGATTGCCGCGCTAATACCCGGCACCAGCCGATTCAGCAAGCTGGAGCAGATCAAACAGGCCGGCACCTTGCACGTGCTGACCCGAAACGACCCGACCGCCTATTATGAAAGCCCGACAGGTTACACCGGCCTTGAATACGACCTGGTTACACTTTTTGCCAAACAGCTGGGCGTTAAGGCCACATTTGAAATCCCAGGCACTTCTAACGGCATTTTAAAGCGCATTGCGAAAGGTCGGGGCGATATTGCCGCCGCCAGCCTGACCATCACCGAGCAGCGCAACAAAAAAATGCGCTTTGCCCCGGCCTACCATGAAATAACCGAACAACTGATCTATCGGTCAGGCAGCCGCCGTCCCAACGATGTCGCCAGCCTGACCCAAGGCATTATCGAAGTGGCCAAAGGCACCAGCCATATCGATAGTTTGGCCTTTTTAAAAGAAGACACGCCCGAGTTGAGCTGGAATGTGAATGACGAACTCGACACCAATGGCTTGCTGTATCTGGTGAACGAAGGGCTGATCGATTACACCGTGGCCGATTCCAACCAAGCCCTGTTAATCCGCCGCTTTTACCCTAAACTCAACGTTGCCTTCGACATATCCGAACCCCGGCAATTGGCCTGGGCATTAAGCCTATCGGACGACAACAGTTTATACGACGAAGTCGTGCGTTTTTTTAAGCGCA
The DNA here is from genome assembly GCA_030684815.1 of Methylobacter sp. Taxonomy (GTDB): domain Bacteria; phylum Pseudomonadota; class Gammaproteobacteria; order Methylococcales; family Methylomonadaceae; genus Methylobacter_A. The sequence goes on from JAUXXQ010000120.1 coordinate 23,806, forward strand.
TCAAGCAGGACAAAACGCTCGACCAACTGCTTGAAAAATATTATGGCCACGCCAACAGCCTGAGCTATATCGGCAACTGCAAGTTCCGCCAGCAGAAAAAAACCAGGCTGCCGCTGTACCAGGGCTATTTCCACCTGGCCGCTGCACAATACGATATAGACTGGCGTTTATTGGCGGCCATCGGCTATCAGGAATCGCGCTGGCTAAATACCGCCGTTTCCCCGACCGGGGTCAAAGGCATCATGATGTTGACCAGTGATACCGCCGCCGAACTTGGCATTGACAATCGTGTCGACCCGGCCCAAAGCATTGATGGCGGCGCGCGTTATTTCCAACAAAGGCATCAGATCATCTCAGCGCAAATTCCGGAGCCAGACCGTACCTGGTTTGCCTTAGCCTCATACAATGTCGGCCTGGGTCATCTTGAAGATGCAAGGACGCTAACAAAAAAACAAGGCGGCAACCCCGACAAATGGATGGATGTGAAACAGCGATTGCCGTTACTCGCCGAGGAAAAATGGCACCAACACACCAAATACGGTTATGCGCGTGGACACGAACCGGTTACCTTTGTGGAAAACATCCGCAGTTATTATGATTTACTGGTCTGGCTAACCGAAGAAAACCAAATAAAGAAAAATGCCATGGATGCCAACTCCCCCCCAGATCCTGGGCACAATGCGATAACCATCGTCCCATCAGCGCTGTAACCCTGAAATGTTACATTGTCATAAAACTGTCATAAAGCTGTCATTTTACTGTCATATTGCTGTCATATTCTTGCGCCATCTTTTTGATTATAAGGCAAAAGCAAAATATGAAAATTTCTCGCCCCACATTGGCAATTGCGGCTGCATTAGCTGCGGGAACAGTTCCCGATGCCTTTGCGATGGATCTTTATGTCGATACGGAAACTAAGCAAATTTATGCGGAACCCGGCCCGCACAGGCAGCTGCTGGGCTCATTTGAAAAAGTTCAGGATTCTGCGGAAACGGCGAGAAAAGAAATTGCCGAAATCAAGGATGATTTAGAGCTCAAAGAAGTTGAAATCAAAGCCCTGGAAGAGCACATTGCCTATAACAGGGAGCTGAATGCCAGGAACGATGAAAAATGGTTCAATAAAATGAACCTGCGCGGTTATACCCAGCTTCGTTTCAATCAGCCATTTTCAGGCGACAGCGGCGCCGGCAACCCGGAACTGAGATCGGTCGGCGACAGCAGCATCAAAAATAACTCAGGCTTTTCATTCCGCCGGGTTCGCTTAGTATTTTCCGGCGACATCAGCGATTATTTATATTTGTATATACAGCCCGATTTTGCCTCTAATGTCGGCGATAACCAACAAAACTTTGCCCAACTGCGCGACGCTTATGGCGACATCGCTTTCGACAAAAAACATGAATATCGCATCCGTGCCGGTCAATCCAAAGTGCCGTTTGGCTGGGAAAACTTACAGTCCTCGCAAAATCGCTTAACGCTGGATCGTAACGACGCCCTTAACAGTGCCGTGCCCAGCGAGCGCGACTTGGGCTTATTCGCCTATTGGACGCCAGAGCACGTACAAAAACTTTGGAAAGAATTAAGCAAGAAAGGCTTAAAAACCTCGGGGGACTACGGTATCGCCGGTATCGGTGTTTATAACGGCCAGGGCCTTAACCGCGCCGAACAAAACGACGACTTGTATGCCGTCGCACACACCACTTATCCTGTTGAGCTGGATTTTTTAGGCCAAGCATTTAGCGGGCAGGTGCTGGAAGTCGGCGCGGATGCCATAAGCGGCCAGTTTAGCCCGACCACCGCCGACATGACCGTGTTTGGCAGCGGCCAAAAAATATTAAAGGCGGATCTTGATAAAACCATGGGCGGCAACAAAACCGTCCGCGAAGACCGGGTAGCCGTACACGCCATTCTTTTCCCGCAACCGTTTGGCTTACAGGCGGAATGGAATTGGGGCAAAGGCGCCACCTTAAACCCTGCCGGAAATGACGGCAAAGGCTCTATCGACAGCGAAGACTTAAGGGGGGGTTATGTGATGGCCAATTATAAGATTGATAACGTCTTTCGTACTGATGGCGTGCTGATCCCTTATGCCAAATGGCAAACCTATCGCGGCGCCTGGAAAAATGCCAACAACTCGCCACGCACATCGGTTGATGAACTCGAAATCGGTGTAGAGTACCAAATCATGAAAGCGCTGGAATTAACACTAGCCTACGCAACCATGGACAGGACCAACACCGGCAATTTAGGACAAGCATCGGGCGATCTTGGCCGCGCTCAGTTACAGTGGAATTATTAGGCGGTTTTTTGCCTTCCTCCCTACCCTTAATCCGCTTGAAATTGAAGCTGACCCGGTGCCGTTTAAACAGGCATCGGGCGCAGCTTAGGTTTATGCCACAGGCGATGTCCTGAAAAAGATATACCGTAACTACTCAGCGAAAAAAAATAGAACTAACTGTCCACGCTTAGCACGAAAAAACACGAAAATTTCGTGGCTTTCGTGCTAAGCGTGGACTCTATTTTTTACGGGATGTTATTTTCCCGGAAATTGCCTAATCTTTTTACCTGTTACCAATGTTTCAATGACAAGTTACGGATTGAACAGATAAGTAGTCATTCAAAAGTTTCTTAACAAACAAGTTGGGAGTAAAACAGCTTTAGCTGTTTTACCGCCAATAGCTAAAGCTATTGGACTCCAATGTAAAAAAGCACAACATATTTTAAAAAATCCGTGTAAACCAGTCTGGTCTTTGTCATCCGTCGGCTAGGAGGCAGGACACCAAAACTAGGCACTTTAGGCGATGCAAGAGCAACTGCCGAGCTCCATTTCTTTTTTCGCCGCTGTCTCCAGCATTCTATTTCTATGCGAATAAGATTGATTATCATTTAGACTTGCTATACCATATTCCCCTACTCACTTAATTGTCATTTGAGTTTAGACTTAACTTATTGATAACGCTCACCGAGCCAAATTTAAAAGGGAAAATGGTATGTTGCACTCGAAACGACTCCTTAAACTGTTATTGCTGCCTGCGTTTGCCGGTAGTTTTGCCTCCGCCGCCGAAAGCACAGACAAAGCCGAAAAGCCCATTATCCTCGATACCGTCAATATTCTCGGTGATGCGGCTGCGGTAAAAGACATGCCGGCCTCTGCCCAGCTGATTGATACCGAACAAATCCGCGACCAAAGTTATAGCGATATTAACCGCATTTTGCGCCGTGTCCCCGGCGTCAATATCCGTGAAGAGGACGGTTTCGGGCTGTTCCCCAACATCAGTTTTCGCGGTGTCGACACCACCCGCAGCGCCAAAATCACGGTCATGGAAGACGGCGTACTGGTCGCCCCGGCCGCCTATTCCGCGCCGGCCGCTTACTTTAACCCGGCCGGCGGCCGCATGAGCGGCGTGGAAGTATTGAAAGGTTCCAGCCAGATCAAATACGGCCCGCATATCACCGGCGGCGTCATGAACTACTTGTCCACCGCGATTCCAGACAGCGGCAAGGCTTACCTCAAAGCCATTTACGGCAGTTATGACGAAATCAGAACCCACGGTTATGTCGGCGACACCATAGACACCGCCCATGGCCGCGTCGGCTATTTGGTGGAAGGCTTCTACCGGGGCTCGGACGGCTTTAAAAGCATCGACACCACGCCGGATTTCCAAAACAGCGGCCAAACCGGCTTCCAACAAGTTGAGCCCATGGTGCGCTTGTCCTGGGAACCGAATACCGACATCTATCAAAAGCTTGAGGTCAAATACGGCTTTTCCAGCATGGATGCCGATGAAACCTACTTAGGCACCAGCGAAGAAGACTTTAGGCATGATCCCTACCGGCGTTATTCGGCATCGCGTTTCGACAATATCAAATCAGACCGCAACGGCGGTTTTGCGCGTTATTTTATCTCGCCCACTGACAACCTCGATATTGTGACCACCGGCTATTACAACGAATTCAACCGCAATTGGAGCAAGTTGAACGACATCCGCAATGTGCCGAATGCCTCTGGAACCGGCACACAAAACATGGATTTGGCAGCCGCTTTGGCGGGGACTAACGGCGGCAACGGCTTATCATGTCTTAAGGGCGACCTGAACTGCCAACTGCGCGTCAGGGACAACAACCGCAGCTATTATGCCGCTGGCGTCGAAACCTCAGCCAATTACCGTTTCGACCTGGGCAAGACACAACATGAACTCAATGGCGGCTTCCGTTATCATGAAGATAAAGAAGCCCGGTTCCAACATGACACCAACCATAACCAGGCAGCGGGCGGCACTATTGCCAGCACGGTTGTCGGCGCACCGGGCAGCCAGGACGACCGTTTCGGCCTGACCAATGCCTATGCGTTTTTCCTGAAAGACCGCATCGAACTGGGTAAATGGGGATTCACCCCCGGTATGCGTTACGAGCATTTGAATCAGGTTTACGTCAACAACCTCAATCCCGGCACCAATGGCCGCAGTTCGCTGGATATGTATGCGGGCGGCGCCAGTTTGGATTACCGCTTCAACGAGGATTTCATGATGTTCGGCAGCGCCCATCGCGGCTTTTCGCCACCTAGCCCACAAAATGCTGTCATTGACAAACTGAAAGAGGAATCGAGCAATGCCTACGAGTTGGGCGGCCGTTATAGCCACGGGGCTTTTTCTGCTGAACTGACTGCTTTTTATACCCAATTCGAGAATTTGCTGGTGGTCAATAACATTGGCGGCGCTGGCAGCGGAAAAAGCGAAAACTTCGGTGCCGTCGATAGCCGGGGCGTCGAAATGGCGATGAATTTCGATGCCGGTAAAGCCTTCGACTGGGGTTTTAGCAACCCTTATTTCCTGTCCTTTACTTATACCAACACCGAACAGTTGAATAGTGCCGCGTCGAACAATGCGGAATCGATTTTCAGTTACGGCAAAAAAGGCAACAAGATACCGTATATACCGGAATATTCACTCAGCTTCGGCAGTGGATTGCATTTCAACAAATGGGGTCTTGATGTGTCCGGCAATTATGTCGGCGAAACCTTCACCAGCGCCAATAATACCGGCGAACAATTTAACGGCGTAGGCTCGCCGGATGCGCGTTTCGGCAAAACCGACGACTATGTCATCGCCGATGTCTCAGCCTATTATAAGGTCGCCAAAGGCGTCAAGATTCTTGGCGGCGTACAAAACCTGTCCGATGAACAATATCTGGTGTCGCGGCAACCTTACGGCCCGCGCCCCGGTATGCCGATTTTTGCCTACGGCGGTTTTGAACTGGATTTTGATATTTGAGCGCAGCGCTTACTTTTCAGTTAGCAGCGGATGCTAGTCGCGACGCCTACGTCGCGACTAGCGCCATAATAAATTGATTTATATTAGGTTATTTTAGTTAAACTAAAAACTTGAACATCGCCTTAAAACAAACTGCCCCACATTGCATCGACTTTCTTAATGATGTCCGGCGACATCGCGATAGTCCGACCCCATTCCCTGTTAGTTTCCCCCGGCCATTTATTGGTCGCATCAAAGCCCACTTTGGAACCCAAGCCTGAAACCGGCGAGGCGAAATCCAGATAATCAATCGGCGTATTTTCCAGTATCGTCAAATCCCGTGCTGGATCCATGCGCGTGGTCATCGCCCAAATCACATCCTGCCAGTTGCGCACATCGACATCGTCATCGACCACAATGACAAACTTGGTGTACATGAACTGGCGCAGGAACGACCAGGTGCCGAGCATGACCCGTTTGGCATGGCCGGGATATTGTTTTTTCATGCTGATCACCGCCATGCGGTACGAACAGCCTTCCGGCGGCAGATAAAAATCGACGATTTCCGGGAATTGTTTTTGCAAAATGGGTACGAACACTTCATTGAGCGCCACGCCCAAAATCGCCGGTTCATCGGGTGGTTTGCCGGTGTAGGTGCTGTGATAAATCGGCGCCTGGCGCTGGGTGATGCGCTCGATGGTGAATACCGGAAAATCGGCGACTTCGTTGTAATAGCCGGTGTGGTCGCCGTAAGGGCCTTCAGCTGCAAATTCGCCGGGATAGATAAAGCCTTCCAGCACGATTTCGGCGCTGGCCGGTACCTGCAAGTCGTTGGTCAGCGATTTGGCGACTTCGGTCTTGCTGCCGCGCAATAAGCCGGCAAAGGCGTATTCGGACAACGAATCCGGCACTGGCGTGACGGCGGCAAGAATAGTTGCGGGGTCTGCGCCCAAAGCCACCGAAACCGGATAGGGTTTGCCGGGATGGGCGGCCTGGAATTCTTTAAAATCCAAGGCGCCGCCACGGTGCGCCAGCCAGCGCATGATGACTTTATTTTTGGCGATAACCTGCATACGGTAAATGCCGAGATTTTGCCGCTCTTTGTTTGGGCCACGGGTAATAACTAGCGGCCAGGTAATCAACGGCGCGGCGTCTTCCGGCCAGCAGGTTTGAATCGGGTAAACACCCAAATCTATTTCACTACCTTCCCGCACCAGTTCCTGGCACGGCGGCGAGGTGACTATTTTAGGCGCCATGTTCAGCACTTGCTTGAACACCGGAAATTTCTCCCAAGCGTCTTTCATGCCTTTGGGCGGTTCCGGTTCTTTCAGATAAGCCAACAGCTCGCCGATACCGCGCAATTCAGTCACCGAATCCGCACCCATGCCCATTGCAACGCGGCGCGGCGTACCGAACAGGTTGGCCAGCACCGGGATATTGCCGCCTTTGGGGTTTTCAAACAGCAACGCAGGGCCGCCCTGTTTTAAAACGCGGTCGCAAATTTCGGTCATTTCCAGATAAGGGTCGACTTCGACAGTAACGCGCTTGAGTTCACCCTGTTTTTCCAGTTGCTTGATGAAATCGCGCAGGTCTTTATAGATCATGTTATTGCCTGATTGCACCCGCTCTCGGCGAGCGGGTTAGTTCGCCGGAATGGCTGAAAAAACGTAGTTTTTGCGCGTTAACCCACCAAACTTCCTGTGCGCCGCGCGCCAGATAGAGTTCAGTTTTGATACGCATTTCTTCGTCGCTATGGGAGGGAGAAATAATTTCGACACATATTTCAGGTGCTTGCGGATAAGGTGTGATGTAACCGTATTCGCTGATGAACGCGCTACTGGCCCAGGCAACATCAGCCACTTTAACGCCATCGCTGGTTTGTATCGAACATTCGATAATGATTTCACCCGGCGGACAATTTTTCTCTAAAACCCGTCCAACCCGATATTCCATGTTGCCGTGGCTGTTGCTGGCCGGGCTCATCAATACTTGGCCAAAACGGTTCAGCTCTATTTTAAATGGCAGGTTTTCAAAGAGCGGATTTTCAAGCACCTCAAACCATTCCATCACTATCTCCTACGCTTTACGCCGCGATGCCGTTATGCCGGAGCAAGGCGTCAATGGTGGGTTTGCGGCCACGAAAGTTGATAAATAAGTCCATCGCGTTTTGGCTGCCGCCTTGTTCCAGAATGTTAGTTAAGAACGCTTTGCCGGTTTCGGCATCGAAAATGCCTTTTTCTTCAAACAGCGAAAACGCATCGCTGGACAACACTTCCGCCCATTTGTAGCTGTAATACCCGGCCGCATAACCGCCCGCAAAAATATGCGAGAAGCTGTGCGCAAAGCGGTTGAATTTGGGTGGGCGCACTACGGCGACTTGTTCTCTGACTTGCTCCAGCGTTTCATAGATGCGGCCGCCTTTGTCCGGGTCATAGTCGCGGTGTATTTTGAAATCGAATAGGCTAAATTCTAGTTGCCGCACCATAATCATGCCAGCCTGAAAGTTTTTCGCTGCAATCATTTTATCGAACAAGGCGTCCGGCAATTTTTCGTCGGTTTGCGCCGCGCCAGTTCCCGACTGGCTTGCGGCATACACGCCATCCCTGGCGATATAATGGCCGGACATCAGCGCCACCGCTTCTTTTTCCCAGCACCAGTTTTCCATGAACTGGCTGGGCAATTCGACCGCGTCCCATTCCACACCGTTAATGCCGGACACGCCCAGATGGTCGACTTGGGTGAGCATGTGATGTAGGCCGTGGCCAAATTCATGGAACAATGTAGTCACATCGTCGTGAGTCAATAAGGCCGGTGTGTCGCCGGTCGGTGGGGTAAAGTTGCAGGTCAAATAGGCAACCGGCGTTTGAATACCGTCGTCCGAGCGCTTGCGGCTGACGCAATCATCCATCCAGGCGCCGCCGCGTTTTTTGGCGCGGGCATAAAGGTCGAAATAAAACTGACCGCGCAGCTGGCCATTTTGGTCGTGTATCTGGAAAAAACGCAGGTCGGGATGATAGCTGTCGAAATCGTTAATCTCGGCTATCTGCAAGCCGTACAATTTTTCGACAATGGCAAACAGGCCGGGCAGGACGCGGGTAATCGGGAAATAAGCTTTCACTTCTTCCTGCGACAACTGATAAAAATGCTGGCGCATTTTTTCCGAATAATAAGTCATATCCCAGCTTTGCAGGTCGCTGATGCCGTAATGTTGCTTGGCAAAATCACGCAATTCGGCCAAATCTTTGCGCGCATGGCGCCAAGAGCGGTCGGCCAAATCTTCCAGAAAATCGGTGACATCCTGCGGTTTTTCCGCCATTTTCGTTGCTAATGACAGTTCCGCGTAATTGGCAAAACCCAGCAAACGCGCTTTTTCATGGCGCAAAGCGAGGATTTTTTCCATAATTTCGCTGTTATCCCATTGTCCGGCATGGGGGCCTTGATCGGAGGCGCGGGTAGCGAAAGCTTCATAATGTTCGCGGCGCAATTCGCGGTTGTCGGCATAAGTCAGCACTGAAATATAGGACGGGAATTGCAAGGTGATCATCCAGCCGTCCTGGTCGTGACTGGCTGCGGTTTGTTTGGCTTGTGCCAAAGCGGATTCCGGCAATCCGGCCAGGTCCTGCTCGTCCCGAATCAGCTTGCTCCAGGCATTGGTAGCATCAAGCAGGTTTTCTTCGTAGTTGCTGGCTAATGCCGACAATTCCTGGCTGATGTCTTTGTAGCGCTGTTTTTTTTCAGTATCTAAATCAATGCCGGATAATTTGAAATCCCGTAACGCATTGTTGACGATTTTTTGTTGGGCAGTGTCCAGCGTGGCGAATTCGGCGCTATCGGCAATAAAACGGTAGGCTTTAAACAAGGCTTCGTTTTGCCCCATTTCAGTCGAGTAGGCGCTCAGTTTGGGCAGGCAGGCGTTGTAAGCGTCGCGCAATTCGTCGCTGTTGACCACAGAATTTAGATGACTGACCGGCGACCACGCTTTGTTGAGTTTGTCGTCGACATTTTCCAAAGGCTCGATCAAGTTTTGCCAAGTGTAGTGTTGCGTTGCTTGAAGGTGTTGTTCGACGGACGCGCGCGCGTCACTTAATAACTGGTCAATCGCCGGGACGACATGTTCCGGTTTAATTTGGGAAAATAGCGGCAGCGTGGAATTGGCTAATAAAGGATTATTCATCAAATTTCCTTGTTGGTTTGAGACCTCTCCCTTCAGGGAGATTTGTTAAACGTTGACAACGATGCTTTAGCATCGTTATCTTTTCAAGCAACCTCGTCGTTTACGGCGAGGCAATCCACCCCGGCCACCCTCTGCGATGGATTGTCGTAAGACAAGTCATTTGGCAGATAAGGTCGAATGTGGATTGAAACATAGTAGGCTTAGGAAAGAAAGTTCATGGCGGCAGTAATGCGATGATTGGCTTTATGCAGCACATCCAAGGAAAATTCGGGCGTCAGTTTGTTATTTTTAAGTTTGGTGTAGGCGGGTATTGAGTTCATGTAGGGTATTTCTTTCGTCCGGTGGGTGCCGAAATAACTGTGCAATTTGGCCAAAATGACAATATCAGCCACATCCGCTTTATCGCCCTTGCTTTCATAGAACCAGTCTTCGGCATGTTTGGGGATCATGGCTAATTCGGGCGTAAAACCCAAGGTATGCAAAACCAGTGTGCCGACCGGCGGATTCAAAAATGGAATGGCCGAATCCAATATATCTGAATTCGGATATTCATCAGGATGCTGTTCGGCAAAATGCAAGATCGGTATCGTACCAATGTCGCAGACCAGCCCGGCCAATAAGGCGTCTTCCGGGTTGACTGAGCCATTTTCCTGGGCAAGCACAAAACTCAAGCTCGATATGTACAGGCTGTTTTTCCACAACGCTTGCATCTTTGCCATCAGTTGCGGATTTTGACAGTGAAATAACTGTTTTAGGCTGATGCTCATGACCAGTTTGCGGGTTTGATCCAGACCCAAGCGGGTCACTGCGGTATGGCAATTGGTGACCGGTGAAATAGGCGAATACAGTGGGCTATTGGCCACCTGTATCAATTTGCCCACAATAGCCGCATCGACGCCGATAATTTTTACCACATCATTAATGTTTAAGTCTTTTTCCATCGCTTCTTTTAGTCTTAACGCGACATTAGGCAACGAAGGCAGGCTGAGTTTGTTTTCCCGATAAGCGCTGGAAAAACTGGTAAAAAAACGGTTATCGGCAAGTTGTACGGGCAGTTCAATGTCAACAAGCTCAAAAGCAACCGGCGTCTCTTCGCGCTTTTTGCCCAGCCATCGGGCGATAAAATCCCCTGAAATAGCCAGCACAGCGATGTCAGTTGTGGCCAATGCGGTGGCGCAGCAGAGTTTGCCGCTATTAAGCGGTAAGTTGGCCTGAAGGCTGCCAGCCGACAGAATGTAACAGTTATCGCTATTCGGATGCAGCTCAACGCTTCCCTCGAGCAGATAAAAAACCGACGTGGTTTGCTGGCCTAGCCTGAAAATGATTGAACCTTTTCTGTAGCGTAGCGTGGTATGGGGCAGTTGCGCAACATAGGCGTCGTCCATGTTGCGCAACGGAACCAGTTTTTTTAACACTGCTAGCGGTTGGTTTTTATGCTCGGTGAAGAGAGGTTCTGAGCAGTCAAATGCTTGAGGGTCAACGGTTTGTTCAGGAACCGGCTTGGCAGCAGCGTTGTTGGTGTGCGGGGAAAGTAGCTTGGTAAACCAATTCATGAGGACATCACTGATTATCTGATTGAGCTATGGTTTTTGTAGCGGCCTAATGATGAAGGTCTGGGGTATCGAAAAATAGGGCGGTTTTAGAAAAACGGTCATGCCAGCTGCGCCGGTCTTTATCGATAAGGATCCACCAGAAACCCAGCCCGAAAAAAAACCACGAAAACAGCGCAAGGCTGAAGCGGAGCGCCGCCTGTTTCCAGCTTATCGGTTGCCGATCCAGCGTTAACACCCTGATTTTCCATGCGCGTAGCCCCAATGTTTGCCCGCCATGCGTCCAAAACCAGGCATAAAAAAAGAAGCTGACCAGCAGCAAGTACAGGGGGAAATAAAATTGCTGGGCGGTGAATGCCTCACCTGCATTTAACGGCAGCACCAGCGCCGTCGCGACAAACAGCAGGGCAATCAGTAACAGGACGTCATAGAGTATTACGGCTAGACGACGCAAAAAACCAGGTTTTGAAAAAATATCATGGCCTGGTTTTTGCGGTCTTTTTTTTGTTGGTACTGGCAAATTAAACTTTAAATAGAGTTAACTTTTGGCCAAAATACATGCACATCGCCATTAACGCCCCCAACATAATCAGGGAAAATAAAAATGGCGGCCTGTGAAACAGCAGAATGAAAAAATCTGTTGCAAAAAGGCTGGTTAACAAAGGTTGATCGATTAAGCTGTTGAGAATCTTTTTGAACATAACAAATTCCAGTCAAGCACGCTAAGGCTTGTGCGAGCGTTTAAAAAATGGTTACCTGATTTATTATCTGGTGGGCGCAATAAGATATCATTAGAATTGCTGGTGAAAAAATCAGAATGGTGATTCTACTCCATTCAAAAGGGGAATGTAAAAGAAAAGAAACCGGCGGATTGGGTTAGAATTCTTTAGCAATGATATAATCAACAAAATTAAAAAAATAATATAAGGTGTGAAGGTCATTTTAAACTTCTTTAAAAAAATCATTAGCTCAGCCATAAAAGGCGCTGAGCCGGTCGCTGCGCCAGCCGATGGCGCAGTCAGAATATATTCGCGTTCAGAGCATAATATTTCCCGCGCCCAGATTAGCGACAATGCGCTGAAGGTTCTGTACCGTCTGCAAAACGAGGGTTTCGATGCCTATCTGGTCGGCGGCTGTGTGCGCGATTTGTTATTGGGCCGGGAACCCAAGGATTTCGATGTTGTCACCAATGCCGACCCCGACCAAGTCAGGAAAGTCTTCCGTAATTGCCGCCTGATCGGGCGTCGGTTTCGTTTGGCGCATGTGTGTTTTGGCCGCGAAATCATTGAGGTGGCTACTTTCCGGGGCGCCAGCGAAGAGCACAACGACAAGCAGGTGCTGAATAAGGAAGGCCGGCTGTTGCGCGATAATGTTTACGGCACGATAGAGGAAGACGTTTGGCGTCGGGATTTCACCGTCAATGCGCTGTATTACAATATCAGGGATTTTTCGGTGGTGGATTTTGTCGGTGGCATGGCCGACCATAAAGCCGCCACGATAAAACTGATCGGCGATCCCGACATGCGTTTTCGCGAAGATCCGGTGCGCATGTTGAGGGCGGTGCGTTTTGCCGTTAAGCTCGGTTTCAAGTTAGACCCCGAATGCGAGCAGGCGATACACAACGATGTTCAGTTACTGTCCAGCATCCCATCGGCCAGACTTTACGACGAAGCATTAAAGCTGTTTTTATCCGGCTATGCACTGCAAACGTTTGAAATGCTGAGGCATTACGGGCTATTTGGGGTGCTGTTTCCGGCGACGGAAAACAGCTTGGCGGTCGAGGATAATGGTTTCCCCCGTTTGTTGCTGATTAAAGCACTGGAAAATTCGGACAACCGAATAGCCGAGGGCAAAACGGTCACCGCTTACTTTTTATTGGCGGCTTTTTTGTGGGAACCGGTGCAGATGCTGGCTAAAGCAAAAATGGCGCAAGGCGAAGTTGAATATATCGCTTATCAGGATGCCGCCAGCGAGATTCTCGCCGGACAGATCAGAAGTACGGCTCTGCCGCGCCATATCAGTATGGCCATGCGCGAAGTTTGGAATATGCAACCCAAATTTCATGCGCGTATCGGTTCCAAGCCCAGCCGTTTGATCGGCCATCCGCGTTTTAGGGCGGCCTACGATTTTCTGTTGTTACGCAGCGAAACCGGTGGCGCTGAGCCTGAATTGGCCGAATGGTGGTTTAAATATCAACATGCCAGTGACAATGAACAACGCAAAATGACCCAACCGCCGCGCCGCGCCGCAAACGGCAAATCCGGGCGCAAAAGAAGCTATCAAAAGAAAGCTAAAGACAGCGCGCCAAAAACAGACTCTTGATTATGAAAAATCCGGTAACAGCCTACATAGGTCTAGGTAGCAATCTTGCCAACCCGGCCGAGCAAATAAAAGCCGCGCGCGCCGCCATCGCAGACATAGCCGGGGTGCAGGAGTTGGCTTTTTCCAGCGTGTACCGCAGTCCGCCGATGGGGCCGCAAGACCAGCCGGATTACGTGAATGCAGTGATGGCGATTGCCACTGAATTGCCGCCGATAGACTTGCTGCGCTGCCTGCAACAGATCGAAAACGAACAGGGACGGGTCAGAAAAGCCGAGCGCTGGGGCGCAAGAACGCTGGATTTGGATGTGCTGATTTATGGCGGGCAGGAAATTAATCTGCCTGACTTGATCGTGCCGCACACCGGCCTGACTGAACGGGCTTTTGTGTTATATCCCCTGTTTGAGATTGCCCCGCAATTAATAGTGCCCGGAAAAGGCGCCATTGCCGCTTTACTGGCCGACTGTCCAAGAAATGGCCTGGAACGGCTGAATTAATTTCCCGCTCCTTCTGAGTAATATGAACCAATATGTCTCCCCTTCGGCGTTAAAACCGCTGTCGATTACCGATTTGGCCGCGATGAAACAGCGCGGCGAAAAAATCTCCTGCCTGACCGCCTACGATGCCGCTTTCAGCGCCTTAATCGACCAAGCCGGCATTGATATGATGCTGGTCGGTGATTCATTGGGCATGGTCATTCAAGGCCATCATTCCACCTTGCCGGTTACGGTCAGAGATATGGTTTATCACACCCGCTGCGTCAGCCATGCCCGGCAGCGAGCGTTTATTATCGCCGATTTGCCATTTATGAGTTACGCCACACCCGCCATGGCCGCCAAAAATGCCGCCAAATTAATGCAGCTTGGCGGCGCGCAAATGGTCAAACTGGAAGGGGCTAGAATCGATTGCATCCGTTTTCTGGTCGATCAGGGCATTCCGGTCTGCGGGCATTTGGGCTTGTTGCCGCAATCGATTAATCAATTGGGCAGTTATAAGGTTCAGGGCAAAGAACAGGCAGCAGCCGACAAAATACGCAGCGACGCCCTGCACTTGCAGCAGGCAGGCGCAGGCTTATTAGTGTTAGAGTGTGTTCCTGCCGGTTTGGCGAAAGACATCAGCGAACAGCTGACGATTCCGGTTATCGGCATTGGCGCCGGTGTCGATTGCGACGGGCAAGTGCTGGTACTTTATGACATGCTCAATATCGGCACCGTTAAACGCCCGCGTTTTTCGCGTAATTTTATGACCGGTGCCGAAAATATCGAAGCGGCGATTCATGCCTATCACCAAGCGGTCAAGCAGTCGCTGTTTCCAGCCGCCGAACATAGCTTTTAAACTTTATGCACACCGTTAAAACCGTAGCAGAATTACGCGCTGCCATTAAGGCATGGCGTTCCACAGGACAGCGCGTCGCCTTAGTGCCGACTATGGGCAATTTGCACGCCGGTCATTTGGCGCTTGTGCAGGAGGCGCAAAAGCAAGCCGACCGGGTCGTGGTCAGTATTTTTGTCAATCCAACCCAGTTTGGTATCGGTGAAGATTTTGCCTCGTACCCGCGTACCGAGCAGGAAGACCGGCAAAAACTCAATGCCGCCGGTGCTGATTTGTTGTTTCAGCCGACTATTACAGACGTTTATGCGCCGGATGCCAAAACCATCGTGTCGGTAAGCGGTTTATCCACGCAATATTGCGGCGTATCCAGGCCGGGGCATTTTGACGGCGTAGCCACCGTGGTCTGCAAGCTATTCAACATGGTGCAGCCGGACAGCGCGCTATTCGGCTTAAAAGATTTCCAGCAACTGACGATCATACGGACAATGGTCAGGGATTTGAATATCCCGGTTGACATTATCGGTGTAGAAACGGTACGTGAAAGCAGCGGCCTAGCAATGAGCTCCAGAAACGGCTATTTAAACGCTGAGGAAAAAACTGTTGCGGCAAAACTGTATCAAGCCTTATGTGGCGCACGCGATGCTATTTTGGCCGGGCAACTGCCGTATCAGGAAATAGAACGCCGGGCATTACTGTTTTTGCAGCAAGCCGGTTTCCAGCCGGATTATTTTAGCGTATGTAGGCGTTGCGATTTACAAAAAGCAGGCGAGGATGATATAGAATTGGTACTGTTGGCCGCAGCAAAATTGGGCAAAACCCGGTTAATCGATAATGTGTGCTTTTCCAGATAAGCGCTAACAGAATTTGTCCGACTTGAAAAATGCTAAAAGTTGATGCATTGTTGCAATTAATGGATAATGCACGGTTCTCAAGGGTATTTAGATAGATTTTTATTATGCAAATCACAATGCTTAAAGCGAAGTTACATAGGGCTACGGTGACCCATTCAGAATTGGGCTATGAGGGCTCTTGCGCGATTGACGGCAATATTCTTGACCTAGCGGGTATCAGGGAATACGAGCAGATACAGATTTATAATATCAATAACGGCGCACGTTTTACTACCTACGCCATTCGCGCCGAAGAAGGCTCCGGCTTGTTTTCGGTCAATGGCGCGGCTGCCCGTTTGGCCTGTCCCGGTGACCTGATTATTGTTTGCGCATTTGCGATACTGGACCAAAAAGAAGCGGAAAACCATAAGCCTACTCTGGTTTACTTTGATCAAAAGAACCAAGTTCAACGCTCGGCCAGCTCCATTCCTGTCCAGCTTGCCTAAACATTAGTCACTTGTAGCAGTTTGTTTTGTTCAGGCCAATAGGTTAAAGCAAGCAATAGCTTCAATCAATAGGTAGTATTACTGATTGGGCAAAATCCGCACCTTCCCCCGTAAACAAAACTGCCGCTAAAAAGCGGCAGTCTCAAAGCATTGTTTCACTTAAATCGCTCAACTTAGGTGGTTTCCGAAAAAGAACGTCCGCTGATGAATGCGGGCTGGAAAAAAACAGAGTCCGCACTTATCACAAAAGACCACCTTAGCACCCCATCAGTTTTTTATACGCTTTCTGAAACGTTAATTTCATTGCTGGTTTCAGTCAGCGTTATTGTTTGTTCCACTTCGGCAAGCACTTTTTGCAAGCCGATTCTTTTGGCGCTGTTAATAACTAACGGCGACTTAATCGCACCCTTAATCACGGGCTGATCGGATTCGTCTTTATGCAGGATAATCAGGATAAGCACATCTGCAGTATCTTCAATGCCCAGTATCGCTTCTTCTGCATCATTTAACACAAAGGCGTAATTGATGTTAAAAATGGACGGTTGCGCGACAGAAAAAGTAAGGGATTCATCATCTAAGGATTGTAACCAAAAAATAAGAGGGTTATCGCCTTCCTGATGAAACAATTTGAAACGGGTTTGGTCCTCAAAGCCAGGAATTCCGTTGGGGAAGTTAACAATAGTGCTGGGGTCGATCGATTGCTCGCCGAAAAAACTTGATTTAATTTCCATAATGAACTCAGTAAAGGTAAATATTAAGTGTTAATTTATAGCTTATAATTGTTGGTATGGCAAGGCAGTAAAAAAATGAATAGTTACAGCTCGCTGGGTTTAACGCTATTACCAGGATAGTTTTAAGCAAGTGCCCGGGAACGCCAAGACCCAGCTTGGCGAGTACCGGCAATGACCAACATTGCCGAGCTGGGGCTCGGCGTTCCCGGTTATTTGTCGATTGTCCCGGCTTATAGCTAATTTTTTGGTGCGCCCTTTTCAGGAAGTCACCTTGGGCATTTGCTGTAGTTTTTCCACAACCTTGTCGCCGAATTGCTCGGTGCTGATCATGGTCACACCACTGCCCGGCTTCGACAAATCGGCGGTTGAATAACCATCAGCAAACACGCCCTGCATGGCTGCCCAGACATTTTTGGCTTCATCGGCCATGTCGAAACTGTTTTCCAGCATCATTGCCACCGAACCGATCATCGAATACGGATTGGCAATATTTTTTCCGGCAATGTCCGGCGCCGAACCGTGCGACGGCTCGTAATAGGCTTTTTCATCGCCCAGACACGCGGAAGGCATCAGTCCGAGCGACCCCAAAATGCCGCCGCCCTGATCGCTGAGAATGTCGCCGAACATGTTTTCCATCACCATCACATCAAACTGGGTCGGTTTCAGGCACAGATTAGTCGCCGCCGAATCCACCAGCTGATGGATCACTTCCACGTCGGGATAGTCCTTGGCCACTTCGTCGAGGATTTCGTTCCACAACACGCTGGATTTCAGTACGTTGCTTTTATGGATGTTGTGCAGCACTTTCTTGCGTTTTTGCGCCAGCTTGAACGCCTGCAACAGAATTTGCCTAATTTGATGTTCGTCGTATTCCAGGGTTTCTTTGACATAACGCAAACCCTGTTCGTTGACGCCGGTTTCCTTGTTGCCGAAATACAGGCCGCCGACCAGTTCGCGCACCATAATAATGTCAATGCCTTCGCCGATGATTTCCGGTTTCAGCGGCGAGAAATGCGCCAGTGCCTTGGGCAAAAAAACCGGGCGAAAATTGGCGTAGGTGTTGTAACGGCGGCGCATCGGCAACAGCGCACCGCGCTCGGGCTGTTTGTCGATGGGGATAGTTTTGGATTGCTCATGGCTCAGGCCAATCGGGCCTTTAAGGATGGCGTCGGCCTGATCGCAAATGTCGATGGTCGACTGCGGAAAGGCATCGCCGAATTCAAAATAGGCGCAGGCGCCGAAAGCGGCGGGCATCAGCTCGAAAGTCACATCGTTACGCTGTTCAATCAGTTTAAGAACCTTGACGGCTTCGCGGGTAATTTCAGGGCCGATGCCGTCACCGGCCAGCACTGCGATTTTATAATTTTTCATGGGGGGTCCTTTGCTGTCTGCTTAATGTCTAAACGTTGAAATTTTAAAAACCCGCCATTTTACTTTATTTGCAACTCTTCGGCTGCCGTTTTGTTGCTGCAGATGCGTGATCTAATCGTGACGTACAACACAATCGACACCTATGCCCACAACGTGTGCCGCTAAGCGTCCCGCACCGGCAAGGTAAAATAAAAAGTGGTGCCTTTGCCCTGCTTACTGTTGAATTGCAGGCTGCCATCATGGGCTTCGACCAGCGAGCGGCTGATGGACAAGCCCATGCCCATGCCGTTGGCCTTAGTGGTGTAAAACGGCGTCAAGATGCGTTGCCGCTGGTCGTCATCAAGTCCGGGGCCGTTGTCTTTTACCTCAACCCTTATTGCATTATCGAAAGTCCGGCAACTCTGCAAGGTTAAATGGGGCTGCCTTATTGCGGAGATGTTCTGCAAGGCTTCAACGCTGTTCCGGATCAGGTTGATGATGACCTGTTCGATTTGTATGGGATCGACATAGACAGCCGGCAGGTTGGTTTCCAGATTGAAGGTCAGCCTGACATTGTTTTGTTTCAGCTCAGGCAGGCACAGGTCGATGGCATCATTAACCAGCGCATTGATGTCGATGGTTGAGCATCGCTTTGAGCTGGATTTAACAAAGTTCCGCATCCGATGAATGATTTTCCCCGCCCTTAACGCCTGCTGCTGGGTTTTGCTCAAGATTTCAACAAGCTTCGCCCAATCAGGATCGTCCTGATTGGCCAGGTTTAAGCTGACTTGCGAATACGTGGCGATTGCGGACAGCGGCTGGTTAATTTCATGGGCGATGCCTGACGCCATTTCCCCCATCAGCCCAAGCCGGGTGACATGGGCAAGTTCATGCAAATGCGCCATGTCTTCCGTTTCACGTTTTTTGCGCAAGGAAACATCGCGCACGATACTGGTGAAGTAGAAACTGTTATTAACTGCATACCCTGCCACCGTTAAATCCAAAGGCACCAGGATGCCATCTTTGCGGCGCCCCTCAATCTCATGGATTTCATCGCCAATATTGCCGTTTTTGCTGTCACCCGCGTATATATCTCTTGGCGAATCCGGGATAAGTTTTCTGATACGGCAACCTATAAGCTCGGTTGGGGCATAGCCGAAAATAGTTTCCACCGCACGGTTGGCAGCCACGATGACATCGTTGGCATCAATGGTGATAATGCCCTCCACGGACGCATTAAAAATGGAATTGAGCCTGGCTTCCCTATCCTGCAATTGGTTATTCGAGCGGCGCAGCTGTTCGACCTTGTTCATTAAACTGAGATTGGTTGCAGTCAGCGCCCGGCTTTGTTTCAGCACCTTTTCCCCCAGGACTTTATTATGGTTGTTGATAATCTGTTGCGCCTGCTTGAGTTCGGTGATGTCCCGGTGGCTGATAACAACCCCGAGCTGCGGATCTTGTAACGGCACCACGCTCATTTGAAACCAGCGCTGCTGATCCTGCGAATGGCACGCATACTCGCAGTCGAAGGTTTCTTCTGCACCGGCCAGTACGGCGGCAATACCGGCTTGGGCGACACTGGCCTCGACACAATACGGTTCATTAAAGGCATTGCTGCACGCCTGCAAATAATTAACCCCCAACATCGACGCAGCCGATTTGGTCACGCCGTGTTCTCTGGCGAAACGCCGCCATGCTTTGTTGACGGCAACAATAATGCCCTGTTTGTCGAGCACCGCAATATGCGTGCCCAGCGAATTCAATATGCTGTCATTCAGGGCATGGCTGTTGCGCAGCTCCCCCTCCATCTGCTTGCGCCCGGTGATGTCGGTGATGAAGCCGTGCCAGAGTGTGGCACCATCGGCTTCCCGCTGCGGCAGCGCATTGCCCAGCAACCAGCGCTCGCAGCCATCGTCAAACCTCACCCGATATTCATAAAGCCATGGCGTCAGGTTTTTGGCCGATTTCCCGATGGAAGCCAGGATGCCGTCATAATCGTCCGGGTGAAATCTGGCAAGCACGCTGTCCGCATTGTCGCAGACCTGTTCCGGGCTGAGCCGGAATATGTCGCGGATAGCGTCACTGGCGTAAGGGAAACAGGAACTGCCGTCGAGGCGTAAGCGGTATTGATAGACCATACCAGGCAGCCGCCCGGCGATTTTATAAAGCCGTGTCAGCGCCTCTTCCCGGGTTTCTTCTATTTGTTTTCGCGCACTAATGTCGGAATGCGTACCCACGATGCGCAGCGGATTGCCCTTGGCGTCGCGGCTGACGACCATGCCGCGGTCCAGTATCCATTTGTAGCTGCCGTCCTTGCATTTAACCCGATGTTCACTGCTGTAAACCGGCGTCTTGCCCTCAATATAAGCCTGCATCACAGCGAGGGCGGCGGCTTTATCGTCAGGGTGAATGCGCCGTTCCCATTCATCTAGGCTATTGCCGACCTCGTCATCGCCAAAACCCAGTATTTCTTTCCATTTTTTGGAGAAAAACACCGAGTTATCGACCATATTCCAGTCCCAAAGGCCGTCACCCGCGCCTTCAACGGCAAATTTCCAACGCAGTTCGCATTCCTGCAGCTGGCATTCCAGCTGCTTTATGCGCCCGATTAATGCACTGAGCAACGGCTGGCTTGACTTTGTTTCAGCCTCTAACTGAGGCTTAGGTATTTTCCAACGTAGGCTATAGCCCTGAAACAGACGTATTGGCATGGCAATTCTTCCGATGAGAGTAAGGCATTCTGTAGTAAATTTGTTATATGAAGCCATTTTCCCCTATACATTAAGGGCTAGCTTTTCGATTTTTTAAGTGGCCGCAGCGCTAACAAAAGAAATCATTCTCCACGCAGTCAAACTGGGGCAACCCACTCACCCAACTTATAAAAACTAGCACAGCACATTGATCAATTGAATAAGTGTAAACACCTATAGAAAAGCCAAAATGGGACGCGAACCGGCTTGCATCATTGTCTGGAGCGGATAAATGAATGAAGTTTACCTTGGGCGATAAGGGCTTCCCATTTAAAGCAGGACAAGCATGCCGAAGTAGACCAGGTTTTACGACTGCCATGGATGGCGGAAGTGCTGGAGCCGTCGGGAGCGGCTCCAGTAAAAACCTGGAAGGTCTGTCCCGCGTTAAGTTGATAGCCGCGATAAGTAACTGCACTTATTGAGCATAAAAGCTAAAATCCCTATGCTGGCAACACCTGCATTGCCGCCGCTGATTTTTTTAGGCCAATGCGTTTTAATTTTTCTGGGAATAGGCACGCCATGTTCAATTTCACTAAAAAACACCGCACTGGCTCGATCACCTACACTGCCGCGATAAAAAAAATCGAATGGCTTGAAGGTGAATTAAGCCGGAAAACATACGAGTTGGAGCAAAGCTGCAAAGCCCAGCAAAAAATGAGCGAAGGCATCAGGGGCTGCATTGCCTCTTTGTTCACCGTCCAAAGCCAAATGCAAACCGTGGCGACGCATTTAGACCATTCCAACAACCATATTCTTAAGCTGATGAAAGAAAATGCAGCGCTTAAATCGTCAGGCGATGAATGGTTCAAGCGCGCCATAAAACTTGAGTTTGATGTTTTGGCCGCCCAAGACGGGCTTAAAAAAATCGAAGATGAACGCGATATGGCCGTAAAAACAATCGAACGCCTTCAAAACCAATTAACCTCGCCGGATAAAGAATGCGGCCCGTAAAAAATAAAGCTTAAAGTTCGGGCTGGCGGTTAAATTTGCCATAGCGCAGCAACAACGCGGGCAGCAATAACAAATTCAACACGGTTGAAGAAGCCAAGCCGCCGATGATAATCGCCGCCATCGGCCCCATAATTTCGCGCCCCGGATTGTCGCTGTTGAAGGCAATCGGGAACATCGCCAACGCGGTGACCAGCGCTGTCATCAAGATAGACGGCAAGCGTTCCTGGGCGCCTTGAATTGCCGTATCCAGGTTCCAGGGCTTGCCTTCGTCTTCGACCAAATAGCGGTAATGCGATAGCAGCATGATGCTGTTGCGCACGGTAATGCCGAACAAAGTCACAAAACCCACCACCGAACCGACCGACAACGTCGCCCCGGTCAACATCACAGCGGCAACCCCGCCGATCAGCGCAAACGGCAGGTTGGCCAATGTCAGCAACACATGGCGTATGCTGCCGATGGCGATATAAACAAAAACCAGCACCCCGGCACCGGCCAGCAACGAATGCAAAATCAATTCTTGCCGCGCCTGCGCCTGCTCAACTGCCGCGCCGGTAAATTCGGGATAGCTGTCCGCAGGAAAAGGAATGTCTTGTAATACCCGCGCCTTAAGCTCACTGACAAAATCATCCAAATCCCGGCCTTGCACATTGCCGGTCACGGTTTGCCGCCGCTGCGAACCTTGATGCAGGATGTTGTAGCGGCTGGCCGAATGCCTAATGTCCGCGACCTGCCCCAGCGTGACCAGCGTGCCGTCCAGCGTCCTGACCGGCAACTTGGCAATCGATTCAGGCTGCGCCCTTAATTCCGGTGTCAAAGTCACCGCGACATTGTAAATTTTGTTGCCCTGAATGTTTTTGCCGACTACGCGGGTTTCGTAAGCGGCCTGCAAAGTGGCGACAATTTGCGCCGGCATCACCCCCCAAAAGCTGAGCCGGTCTAAATCCAACACGATTTGCAGCAATGGCGTACCGGGCGGCGAACGCAACTGCACATCGGCCGCCCCCGCTATATCACGCATAACCTCGGCCACTGCCTGCGCTTTGGCATCCAGTTTATTCAAATCATTGCCGTAAATATTGACCGCCACCGGCGAGGTGTAGCCGGAAATGGTCTCATCAACCCGTTCGGTCAAAAAGGTATTGGCCTCAAATACAATGCCGGGGAAGCCGACCAAAATCGCCCGCAATTTATCCTTAATTTGCTGTTGCTCGGCACCCGACATGGGTTCAAGGCGCACGTCATATTCGCTGTAATGGCTGCCGTAAGTATCGGCGCCCCGTTCCGCCCGCCCCGCCCATTGCGACACTGATTGTATGCCGGGAATTGCCATAAACTGCTCGGTCAACTTGCTGCCGATGCGTATCGATTCCTGCAACGCCGTGCCGGGAATGCTGGTGGTGTGGATGATGTAATGGCCTTCGCGCAGTTCGGGCAGAAATTTGCTGTCCAAAGTGAAAAACGCCAGCAAGCCGGACAAGCACACTAGTGCACTGCCTACCATAACCGGCTTAAAGAACGTGAAAACCTTGCCCAACAGCGCCTTGTACAGCGGCTTGATGCGCCTAATCAGCGGCGGGTCGTCATTAACGAGGTTTGCATTGCCCAGCAAGGCATAACACAGCGCCGGAGTTAAGGTCAGAGCGACCAGCAGCGAGGTTAAAATCGCCAGGATGTACGAATAGCCCAGCGGCGCAAACAAACGCCCGGCCACGCCGTCCAAAGTCAACAACGGCACAAACACCAGCGCGACGATAAAGCTGGCGTAAACCACGGAGCTTCGCACTTCCAGCGAGGCGCTATAAACCACCTCGGCAACCGGCAGCGGCTTAGGCAAAAGACGGTTTTCACGCAACCGGCGGAAAATGTTTTCGGTGTCGATAATCGCATCGTCAACCACCTCACCCAAGGCAATCGCCAAGCCGCCCAACACCATGATGTTCAGATTGACGCCGCTTTCCAGCAGCACAATGACCGCGCCAACCAATGACACCGGAATAGCCAACGCGGAAATAAACGCGGTGCGGAAATTGAACAAAAACAGGTACAAAATAATCAGCACAAACAAGCCGCCGATCAGCAAATGCCCAGACAAATTACTCAGCGAACGTTCGATATAATCGGCAGGGCGGAACAGGTGCGGATAAAAGTTAATCGCCTGTTTGCTAAAAATCGGCTCAAACTCTTGCAATGCCTGTTCGACCAGCCGCGATACCGACAAAGTATTGGCGTCGTATTGTCCGATCACCATCAACACGATACCGGGCTTGCCCATAATTTGCGCCGCGCCAATCGGCGGCTCCGGCGCATAGCTAATGGTGGCGACTTCGCCCAAGGTCACACTGCGCCCCTGCTCCCTCTTGACCAAGATTTTGGCGAATTGTTCAGGCGTGGCGGGTTGCCCGGTTATTTGCAAGGTAAAACGCTGGTTGTCATTTTCGATAAAACCGCCGCCTTGGCTGTGCCCGGCCTGTGTCGCGGCTTGGATAATGTCTTCCAGCGTCAGGTTAAAACGTTGCAATTGCACCGGCCCGACCTGAATTTGCAGCTGTTGAATATCGCCGCCAAACACATTGACATCGGCAACGCCCGGCACCGCCTTCAAGCGCGGCACAATCGTCCAGTCAACCAGGCTGCGCAAAGCCATCAAATCAGCGTCACCATCCTTGCTTAAACCAATCGTCAATACCGTCGCCGACGATGAGGACAGCGGTATCACCACCGGCGTAATGCCCGGCGGCAATTGCGTTGATAAAGTCGTTAAGCGTTCGCTAACCAGCTGACGATTACGGTACACATCGCTGTCTTCGGCAAAAATCGCAGTAATAATCGACAGACCTTGTATGGATTCGGAGCGCACCGACTTCATGCCGATCAAGCCGCTGATAGCCGTTTCGGTTGGCTGAGTCACCAGCACCTCGACCTGTTCCGAAGCAAGGCCGGGCGCTTCGGTTTGGATGATGACCTGTTTAGGCGAAAATTCGGGGAAAATATCCAGACCAGCGGTGGCGAAACGGTAACTGCCGTAGAGCAGGATTAATAACGCAAGCGCGATGACGATGCCGTAAAAACGGATGGAGAAGCGGACGAGGGTGGGGAGCATGGGTTAGTAATTTATCCGAGTTCAGCGCCTTGCTCGGTTTCGATCGCACCTTTTGTTATCCTTCCGTATCTTCTTCTCATCCCATCACACGCGTCACGGACTTTTCGTCTAACAATATGCTCTGGCAGACCTTCATTGCTTTTCCTTACTTGATTTGCAATTTCTATCAATTCCCTTGGCATATGTTCAGCCAAATCCATATCTAAGAAAATGGGTAATAATTGCTCGTGTGTTCTGTCCAATTTTGAGCGAGAAGGGCCAAATGACAATGAGTTAGAGAGAAAATCAAGAGACATAAGGGGAGACATTGGTGGATTATCAAATTCCTCTTTTATCTTGTTTCGTATTTTCCAAGCTAAACTATCAATAGTAAGCCACCAATGCTTATAACCAAGTTCCGTTACTTGTTCATTATTCCTTAGGCCGATTACTCCGACATAGCTTTCTACATCGTTTCGAATTAACGCATCTGCAATAGTGCTATCACCATTGCCATTGCCGCTTTGTCTACGAGTTTGATGCGCCTCTCGCCATAATCTTTCGATTGCAAAGCGAATATTGTCATTAACTAGATCCGCAGGACTTTCAAGGGACTCAACCTTAACTCCAAAGCTGACATTAAGATATTCCGAAATATCTGCCTCTGGTCTGCTGTGACCACGAAAGATCTCAGTGGTATTGACAAAATTATTCGGTGAATATCCAAGCTCAGCATAGTGGTAATAAAGAAATGGTATTCGCCCTTCCCAGTTAGAAGGAATGCGCTTAGAACAAGTTTCCGAAACTCTGATGTGATGGAGTATCTCACTAATTACACCTTCAGTAACTCTAAGTTCAACTCCAGAGTTTTTTAGTGCTAAAATTATCTCCGTATATTTTTTATCTTCTCCATCTGGTTTTAGTGAATCAACAAGCAACGGCAAAACAATCGTTGTATCCAGCCAAAGTTTTGGGTGACTAAATATCTTTTTTGTAGCCTTCTGAATATCTGGAGTTTCTCTTAGGAAAGAGAACAATGTATATATGTCTGATATTTTCTTTAGATGTGTCTTTATAGAAAGGTTCTTTGAAGTAAGAACTCGTGCAATTACATTCAATGCGATGTCAGGAAAATGTTCTATGTAATCCTGCTCACTAGGATTTCCATTTATGTCTTCGAAAATTATGTCTTTTAGAAGACTAGTATCATTTATGTTCACAACGCCTGTTAATACCGATGAAGCAAATGCCTCCCCTGACTTGATTAAAAAAATATCAATAATTCGCAGTGTACGATCTGTAATTTCAGTAAGTAATTCATCAGTAATATGATCATTTTCCTCCTTCTCATTTTCTATGAGTCTCTTTACTTCTTGTGAGAATTCTAGTTCTTCACATTCAGTCTCTGCCAACCTATCCTTTAACCTCAAAGCTTCTTCATGGGAAAGACAAAAATAATCTTCTTTAGTCCAATGCTTTATAATCGTTTTGGATAATCTTGCCAAAGCAGAATCTATGTTCCGTTGAGCCTTATCA
The DNA here is from genome assembly GCA_030684815.1 of Methylobacter sp. Classification (GTDB taxonomy): domain Bacteria; phylum Pseudomonadota; class Gammaproteobacteria; order Methylococcales; family Methylomonadaceae; genus Methylobacter_A. The sequence goes on from JAUXXQ010000120.1 coordinate 50,166, forward strand.
CAAATATTTGAAGGTATATATGTAAATATGCGATTGTATACTTCGCTCCTTGTGATCCGGTTTTCTGAACTAGTATTTCTAAGTGCAGCCCTAGCAAGAGATTCGTATACTATTTTTGTAAGCCCTTTATCAGTAGTTTCGTCTTTCCACTGTAATCCAAGGTAAGTCAATGCGGCTTTTGACTCCATAGATGTTAGCGCGGGCCTCCGTCTTTCGATAATCTTCTCACCTTCTAAAAAAGGTTTTGCAATTACGTCCACTAAAGTGGATGAAGCTTCGTACTTTGCATCATCAACCTCAAACCGCTCCAAAAACCAATTCTTATCCCGGATGTCTAACACTACCCCCGAATCAAGACTTTTAGCTTTAAGCTCATCTCCTTTTGCACCTATCGCCTGATTAGTCATGTAGATTAATACTTTGACATCCGTAAGTGTTTCAGTAATTCTCTTCAGGGTTTTATTTATTTTTGATTTCCACCCTTGACTGACCGAGTATTGAATCGTAATAGTATTCTTACCAGTAGGAGAAAAAAGTTCAGAGTCTCTCCCCCCGTCACCGCTTGGGTTTGCCATCGTTCTCAATGAAGGAAAATCTGAAACTAAAAAAGCCGAGCTAAGCTCTTCGAAATACTCCCAGTCTGACGCTCTTATTTGATCCAGAGCTAATTCAAATAACTTTCGATTCATAATTTCCTTTATTTTTTATTACCTCCCAAACTCAAGAGGCTGTGAAAGTATTCTGAAACTAGGCGGAATTGCCAATTTCGACAGCCAATAATCAATAGCTTACAGCGCATTTTCTGCTATTTTTTAGTGATTCTGACAATACTTTCACAGTCTCTCAAGCTTGGGAATTCAGTTACGGAAGCTTTAGCTTCCCGTTTCACGAAGCTGAAGCTTCGTTTCCTGATTCCCAATCTGGAGATTGGGAACCAGTTCTAACATTTTCCTTAGCCGGTGCGAGTTAGTATGTCCGTGTTAAGCGACTTGTTGGCCGACCCCTGCTGCTCAATAACAGCATTAATTTCAAGTGCGGGTGAATTAATTATTTTTATAATACAATTTTCAACTTTAAAATCAAATAAATCATGCGCTGTATTTGTAGCAACCAGAAAAGCAATTTCGGCGCCTTTTTTTTGGGCAGCAGCTGATAATTTTCCAATTGCTTCTGAAAGCGTTTCATGCTCACGTTGCACTCTTATAGGAACAGGCTTTGATAAATAATTTCTTTTCAAAATTGCATCTATACCTGCATTACGATGAACCGGCAAAATATCAAGACCAGAAAGAATTGCCAATGACTTTTCGGCGGCGTTTATATATGACAACCGACCTTTATTTAATAATGCAGATTCCGTTTTTACTAAAGTCTCAAGTCGTGATTTTGCAAGATCAACAGCTTCTTGTGAAACATCTATCCCAACAAATTTTCTACCTTTTAATTTTGCTGCGACCAAGGTAGTGCCACTGCCACAAAATGGATCAAGAACTATATCACCCACATGAGTCGAGATATCAATAACCCTATCTAATAATAAAATAGGTTTCTGAGTAGGGTAGCCAGTCCGCTCTTTTGCTTTTGGATTCAAAAAAGGAATTTCCCACACATCGTTCAGTGGAACGCCTTTCTTTTCATCAGAGGAAATTGTACGTCCATCAATATCCCTTGCATAAATGGCCTTCCCATGTTCATCTCGTGATCTTTTTTGCAATATTTGATCGATATTAGTCGTCTCAGAATATTCTGTATAAATTTTATTAAACTTATAGTCCTTTGTTTTAGAGAAGAACAAAATACTCTGGTGATTGGGGGTAAGATTTTTTGATGAATTTGACCACCGTTTATAAAACCAAATAATTTCAGAAAGAAAATTTTCTTCACCAAAAACCTCTTCGCCAACGAGCCTAAGAATGTGGTTAGCAGATTTATCACAGTGTATAAATATACTCCCAGTATCTTTAAGGATTCGCCTCGCTTCTATTAAGCGAACCAATATATATTCAGCATAGATTTTATGGCTATCCCATATATCATTAAAACTATAATGCGATTTTCTATCCCGAGAGCTTAAACTATGCCTTTTATTTGTAAAGAATGGCGGATCAAGATAAATCATATCAATAGAATTATCTTTTAACCCTTTCATGATGTCTAGGCAGTCGCCTAGGTATATCTCTTGCACTTTAAATTCCTGCCTCTTGTGGAACTCGCTCATCTGCAATTTGCTCAAAAATAGCCTTCAAATCTACCCCTGTCCTTTCGCGTACATAGTCCCATGCACCATCTCCATAGTGATAATGCCCACCAATTCCCTGATAAAGAGTTTCTAGCGTTTGTTGAATTCTTATGGCCTGCTGGCGATTAGGGTAATAAAACATGACACGAATTGGAATATAGCCAGCGTCAGCTATAACTTTAATTCTGTTGTGTTCTTTTGTGATGTGATCACCATCAGTGGTTGCATCCCTCCATTTTATTTCCAGAGCATCATTCCCAACTAAGCAATCAATTTCAAATGTTTTTGGTCTTTGACCTCTTGTGTTTGGAATCCGAATACTTCCTGATTCTGGAAAGGTGTACTCAAAGCATTTCTTTGTTGCCTGTTCAAGGAAAGAACCGGCATATTTATAAAGGTATCGTCCCTTATTTTGATACAAATCTATTTTCTGGCCTTCAGAAAAAGAAATACCCAGAACCCTGTATATCAAATAGTGCGACACATCATCAGCAAGCATTTCTTCTGTTCTACTATCAATTGCAGCTAGAAGTCGGTTTGAGTAGTCGAGAGCGAGGTCTCGTATCGCTTGTTGAATTGTCATTTTCTCTTTTATGAATATTTAGTGAAACATAGGTTTTAGGTACTAATTGTTCGCAAACTTGAAAGCTAAGTTATAAGCGTTATTCTTCGTGATCTTCATATGCTTTGAGATGATAATCGTTTACCTGTTATTAATGAGAAGTTAATGTTCGAGTTGTTTTATTTTCATTTCTTATTGCTACCGGCACTGTTCGGCCACCGTTGCCCGGGAGAAAGACAATATCCCTTATACGATACGCAAAAAACGCCAGGCGGATTTTGACAACCTTGTATATCAAAGCCCTCTACGACACACCTTCTTCATTATCGTCATCATCTGTAGCCATATCCGAAATCTCTTTTAACCGGGAAATGGCTTTAAAATTAATGCTGTTTTCCGGAAACAAGCCTTCGCTGTCGGCAGCTCCGGCTTCTTGCCCAGTCAATAGTTCCAAGGTTTCATCGACACTGGACACGGCGTAAACCGCAAACAAACCTTCTGCTACCGCGTCTATCACTTCCTGTTTCAACATCAGGTTGCGTTTGTTGGCCGCCGGGATAATCGCGGCATGTTGTCCGTTCAGGCCGCGTGCTTTGCATAACCTGAAAAAGCCTTCGATTTTTTCGTTCACACCGCCGACCGCCTGCACTTCGCCGTACTGGTTAATCGAGCCGGTGACCGCGAAGGTTTGTTTAATCGGCGTCCGGGTCAATGCGGAAATGAGGCAGCACAACTCGGCCAGTGACGCGCTGTCGCCGTCGATATAGCCGTAAGATTGTTCGATGGCGATGCTGCCGGAAATGGCCAGCGGAAATTGCTGGGCGTAGGTGTGGCCCAGATAGCCGGTCAAAATCATCACGCCTTTGGAATGGATGGATTGCCCCAGTTCCACTTCGCGCTCGACATCGACGATGCCGCGTGAACCCGGGTGTACGCTGGCAGTAATCCGCACCGGCGCGCCAAAGCTGCTGCCGCCGACTTCGAGCACGGTCAAGCCGTTGACTTTGCCCATCGCTTCGCCTTCGGTGTCGATCAGAATGGTGCCGGCCAGCATTTCTTCGAGGATGTTTTCCGGCATCCTGCCGTTGCGGTGTTCCCTTGCGCTTAAGGCCTGTTCGATATGCAAGCGGTCGCAAACCGGCTGATGATCGCGGCGACAAAACAGGTTGGCTTCCGCGATGATTTCTATCGAGTCTTTAATGCGCGCCGAAAAATGATGCTGGTTTTCGGCCAGCCGGCAACTGTGTTCAATCAGGCATTCAATCGCTGACTGCGTTAACGGTTTGGCGCCGGAATCGGCGGCCTGTCGAATCATCAGCAAAATAAAACGCTGCATCGATTCATTGTTGCGCGGGATGTAATTGTCAAAGTCGGCCAGGATTTTGAACATTTCGTTAAACTCATCGTCCAATTCTTCCAACAGATAATAAATATCACGGGAGCCGACCAAAATGACTTTGACATTGAGCGGGATGACTTCGGGCTTGAGCGTCGTGGTGCTGATGCCCAGATCCGAATAGGGCGATTCGATTTCGATGCGCCCGGATTGCAGCGCACGTTTTAGGCCTTCCCAAACGAACGGGTAATTCAGCAGTTTTTCGGCGTCAAGCACCAAATAACCGCCGTTGGCCTTGTGTAACGAACCGGCGCAAATACGGCGGTAATTAGTCACCAACGCGCCTTGGTCGCTGACATATTCGATGCGCCCGAACAGGTTTTGATAAATCGGGTGCGGCTCGTAAATAATCGGCGCGCCGTTTTCTTGTTTGTTATCGACCAGGATATTGGGCGCATACAGCTCGGTCAACAGCAGCCGCTTGGTGGTGTTATCCTGCGGTTCCGGTGCACGCACCGGCATCAGGTAATCGGCAATGGTGTTGCCCAGATTCTTTTTGATTTCCGCCAAAAAGCTGATTACATCGTCGATGTTTTGGTAGCTGTCATTAAGCTCGGCAAACAACGGCTCTATCGCCAGGCTGATGGTGTCGTTGTCCAGTTGCTTGATTTTTTCGACCATTGCCCGCCGCCATTGGGGCATTTCCAGCAAGACTTCACTCAGGTAGTCTTCCAGTTCTTCAACGTGTTTATGAAAAATTTCCCGTTCCGGCAGCGGCAACTGAATAAATTGGTCTTCGTTCAGCGCCTTGTTATCGCGGATAGGCGCGAATGAAATCGATTCGTTTTCCCGAAATAAGGCGATTTCCAGGGACTGCGCCTTTTTATCGACCAAGTCGATGGCGTTGTTGTAATACTGGTTGTAATGGCGCTCGATAGCACCTTTCTTTTGCTGGTAAGTCGGGCTTTCAAAAGCGGCGGGGAACGTTGCCAGCAAGTTGTCGATCAGCTTTTCGATGTCTTTACTGAGAATCTGCCCGTGTTCTGCGGGCAGTTCAAGCACCATCGGTTCCCTGGGGTTATCGAAATTATCGACATATGCATAAGACGGCGGCGCAGGACGGGCTTTAGCTTCAGCCTCCAGATGATGGGTAATCATCGACAAACGGCCCAAGCCCGGCTCGCCCATGACAAAAATATTGTAGCCGGGGTTGCTCATCGCAATGCCAAATTCCAGCGCTGATTGCGCCCGGGACTGGCCTAAAATGGCATCGGACAATGTCGGCGCTTGAGGGAACTCAAAGCCCGTTAGGTCGACATTCAATTTTAGTGCGGCTAAGGGAAGCTTTAAGGTATTAAACATGGGATGGCAGACATTCTCGATTGCAAAAAGACGGCAATTCTAGCATTTTTTAACGCATTGTCCGAAGCCTACCAAACAAGCCGTACAAGCTGAACGGTTAGCGTATTCCGAGGGCACGGTGATTATCCGTTTTATCAGTGCCATCCGCGTTCCATTTAGTCATTTTTAACAACCGCTGAGCCGTCACAATGATGACACAATCCGCCCCGCATCCAGCTTAATCGTGCGTTGGCAGCGCGCCGCCAAAGCCGGGTCATGCGTCACCAGAACCAAGGTAGTCTTGTTTTCCAGATTAAGCTCGAACAGCAAGTCAATGATGTGCGCGCCGGTTTTGCTGTCCAGGTTGCCGGTCGGTTCGTCGGCAAATAATATCGCAGGCTGGGTGACAAAGGCGCGCGCCAAGGCGACACGCTGCTGTTCGCCGCCGGAAAGTTTTTGTGGCGTGTGCGACAGGCGGTGCGACAGGCCGACCCTGTCCAATAAGGCGGCAGCTGAGCTTTTGGCGTTTTTGTCACCGCTTAATTCCAACGGCAGCATCACATTTTCCAGCGCGGTCAGCCCCGGCAGCAATTGGAAAGATTGGAACACGAAGCCTATCAGTTCATTGCGCAGCGCCGCCCGGCCGTCTTCATCCATGGCCGTCAATGATTTCCCGTTCAAGCTGATGGCGCCGGAACTGGGCGTATCCAGCCCCGCCAGCAGGCTGATGAGGGTAGATTTGCCGGAACCGGATTCGCCGACGATGGCAATGCTTTCACCGGATTTGATTATCAAATCTATGGATGACAAGATATGCAGTATTCCGTCGGCTGTGGCGACCGCTTTGCCCAGTTTTTCCGTTACTATAATGCTGTTTAATGATTGAGTTTCCATGATGCCCCGATTTTTATGTGCCACGCTTATGTTGTTGATGTCGATGACCGCGACGGCCAAATCCATTGTTGTGTTGGGTGATAGTATCAGCGCCGGTTACGGAATTGAAGTGTCAGAGGGCTGGGTGGCGTTATTGCAGCAAAAACTGGACGCAACAGGCGGCGGTTATGTTGTCCATAATGCCAGCATCAGCGGCGACACCACGGCGGGCGGTTTGGCGCGGATAGACCAGGCCTTAACCCTACATAAACCGGCGGTTCTTATTGTTGAGCTGGGTGCCAATGACGGTTTGCGCGGCTTGCCGCCGGAAGTCATAAAACACAATCTTGCCGACATCATCCGGCGGGCGCAACAGGCGGGGGCCAAGGTTTTACTGTTGAGCATGAAAATACCGCCCAATTACGGCAAACGCTACGTTGACCTTTTTTACGCCATTTATCCAGAACTGGCGGCCGAACTGCGACTGACTTATGTGCCTTTTATCATGGAAAATGTCGCCTTAAATGACGATATGATGCAAGCGGACGGCCTGCACCCCAACGCCAAAGGCCAGCCGGTCATCGCCGACACAGTATGGCAGCAGCTGCTGCCGTTATTAAAATGACAACACGACAACAAGAGGGCCTTACATGAAAACATTAACACTCGAAAAAGCCAATATCATTATCAATGCTGCAATCAACAAAGCGCGTAAATTGAATATGGCGCCGATTACCGTGGTGGTGCTGGACGTAGCGGGGCATTTAAAAGCCATGCAACGGGAAGACGGCGCCACCGTGATTAGGGAGCAGATCGCCACCGCCAAAGCCTGGGGCGCGGTCAGCATGGGCATCTCATCGCGCAGTCTGGCCAGCGTGGCGGAAGAGAGGCCCGATTTTATGAATGCCCTGCTCAACATGGCGGATGGAAAAATAATGCCGGTACCCGGCGGCGTGCTGATTCGCGACACCAAAAATAACCTGATCGGCGCGGTCGGCATCAGCGGCGACATTTCCGATCAGGACGAGCGTTGCGCGATTGCCGGGATTGAGGCAGTGGGCTTTATTGCCGGGGTTTAGTTTGAATGCGGGGTTACCCCTATTTTAAACAGCGGTCACGCTTAACACGAAAACCACGAAATTTTCGTGTTTTTTCGTGCTAAGCGTGGACAATCTTTGGTATGTCTTTTTCATGAAATCACCTAAAAGCACTGCGTACTTTAAAAAATCTGTCGAAACCCGCCTTATCTGCGTCATCCGTCGACTGCAGGGATGCAGAAGGTAGAGCACCAAAATAAAGGCCGCCAGACATTACCGCCATCACATTCCATCAGTAACGCTGCATCAACCGCTGTCACAAAACCGTCAACAAAACGTCACACTATTGTCAAAAAACATCGGTAGCCTTGGCTGAAGTTGGAGCGCATTAACTAGCGTTTAATTATGTCAATAAATCATTGCGTTGTTTTTATTGGCAATAATTAAGCGCTAGCAATCCAGCCCATACACTTCTTTAAAACCACCACAAAAGGTCTATTTCTATGAGTCCATCCCCTAAACTGAAAAGAACAGCCGCTGCCGCGCTCGCTTTATTGGGCGGCAGTGCCTTATTCAATGCGGCCGATGCAGCCAATGCCGTGTTCGATCCTGCAACTAGCGTTTTAACCATTTCCGCAGTCGATGTGCCTAACGGCACGACCCATGTCAACGCACCGACATTCAACGCCAAATTAAGGTTGGTACATACCGCGCCTTTCATCAAACTGGAATTGACCGAAGCCGCCGTTATTGTTACGCCTAATGCAGACCGCGCGCATTTTGACCCGGTTTTCGGACAGGTTTATCTGCCTAGCATTGATGTGGGCGGAACTCAGTTCGCCGCAACGATGAAACTCATACCCGGTTCCAATCCAATGGCTTTCGAAGTCACCGGTTTACATGAAAAAGCTTTCACCGGCTGCCCTGCATTTGCACGCCCTTCAAATAATGTTGCTGGTGCCTGCGTACTGGAAGGCGAATACAATCAGAATATTACCCTGACCAACAATACACAATGGATTCTCAGCGGCGGCGTCTTTATCGGCGGCGACCGTACCGGCAGCGCAACCATCACCATCGAACCCGGCACCCGCTTAGTGGGCCGTTCCGGTCGCGATTTTCTCTACATCCGTCGTAACTCGCAAATCCAGGCCATCGGTACGCCGCAACATCCTATCGTGATGACCGGCCCTAACGAACAACAGCCGGGCGAATGGGCCGGTTTAGTCATCGCGGGCAATGCACCGGCGAATGGCTGTTCGGAAGGCTTTACCGGCGGTTGCGAGCAATTGGATGAGGCGCTGACCACACCTTACGGCGGCAACAATCCGAATGATAACAGCGGCGTTATCAAATACGTTTCCCTCCGTTATGCCGGATTTGAAATTCGTCCCGACGAGGAACTCAACTGTTTGACTATGCTCGGCGTTGGCAACGGCACCACCATCGATTTCGCGCAATGCCACATGGGCGCGGATGACGGTTTTGAAATGTTCGGCGGTACTGTCAATATGAAACATTTGGTTGCGACCTTCAACGGTGATGACCAATTCGACTGGCAAATAGGCTGGCAGGGCAAAGCGCAATATGTTTTGGGGATGTCTTTGCCGGACGGCAGCGACGCCGGTATCGAAGCGGACAACAACGAGAGGAACCACAACAGTTTGCCACGCTCGCACGGTAAAATATCCAACTTCACTTTAATCGGTAACGGCTCAGGTGTCGACGGTCACGGCATCGTGTTAAGACGCGGCACGGGTGCCAATATTTATAACACTGTCATAACCGGCTTTGGCCGTTCTTGCATGACCCTAGACAATGCTGCAACCTTTGAGCATGGCGGGATGCCAGGTAACCTGACCGGCACGTTGACTATGCAAAACAGCCATGTCCAATGCGATTTGGATTTTAACGACCGCCCTGCCGAACCTTTCCTAGTCAGCGCCTGGTTTAATTCGCAAGCAGGCAATGTGGCAGGCAATGTGCAGTTAAACGGTTATTTGCCAGCCGCAGGCTCACCGCAGTTAACCGGCGGTGCGCCAGTACCGAACGATCCTTTCTTCGATGCAGTGAATTATGTTGGCGCGTTTGCCAATGAAAATGATGATTGGACTAAAGGCTGGACGATTGGCCTAAATTAACCGGCAGACACCCTCTTAGACTTTTGGCGTCAAAACTGTAGCGATACAGTCTTGGCGCTTTTTTTTGTGCGCTTGAAAACCAAAAGCTATTGTGTCCAGGAAAACACACTTACCAAAAATAAACACAACGCTATTTCCTAAAAAGGACAATTTTTGCTATGTGCTTTTTCACTCGACAGTCGTAACTTCTCCCCACTTCATCCGCCCATAGCAATCCCTGACAACCCCATCAACCGATTGCCACAACCCACTGATTACCCAGTTTTTTAGCCGTCGAAGCGAATAAATTAGCTATCCTCGTCCTCATCGCTGCTAATTGAGGTGACACCCACCATTTCGGTCGCTGCCAAGAAGCTCAGAATGATGGCGCAAAATAACAGCCAGCTTCGCTGGCGTGAGAATGCACTTTTAAATGCATGAAGGGCATGGGCTAGGTCAGGCAGCATAACTTTCCTTGGATGAGGAGTTGCTAAACTTCCACTCTAAATGATTTCTAGCTGCTCAAGGGAAATTTGTCACCTTATCCGCGACAGAACTTACGACTGTCGAGGTTCTGGAAATGACCTAAATTAATGGGCTTTCTTGGCCAATAGTGCTTTTAGGCGTTCGATTTCAGCTAAGGCTGTTTCCTCTCTTCGTAATGCCGCCTGTTTCTCTTGCCATTTTTCAAGCAAGGCCATACGGGTCTGCTCCAGTTCCAGCTGAATAGTGCGTTGCTCGCGCAGGTATTCCTGGCGGGCTTGGTATTGATGGTATTGTTTGAAAATCGTCGATATGCTTTGCATTCGAGCAGAAAGGTTTTTTGCATTTTCCTTTTGTAAGGAAGCAGTCGATAATAGTCGCATTGTTAATCCAACCTAGAGAGAAAAAATGAGTAATGTGTTTAGTTTTGCGGGTATTTGTGGCGCCGATGCTGAAGTCAGATATTTGCCGTCCGGAACCGCCGTGTTAAATGTCAATGTCGCTAATAACGTGGGCTACGGAGATAAGCGGCAAACACAATGGATTCGTGTTGCTTTATTCGGCAAGCCAGCGGAAGGGACATTGAAAGAGTATGTCAAAAAAGGTACGCATGTGTTTGTATCGGGCGAGCTGACAGCTAGGGAATACAAAGCCAACGATGGCTCAATGAGAACCAGCTTGGATCTGAATGCTAATGTCCTTGATTTGGTCGGCGGCAAAAGGGTAGACGCAGACCCCTACGCACAAGCTACAAGCTACCCTGCGTCCTCAGCCCGCCCGCAGGCACCGGCGGCTCAAGCACCGGGCAATGATAACTTCGATGCCCCTTATGACGACGACATCCCATTCTAATGGCAGACACAACGGATAAGCCTGGAGCCAACCGACCCAAAGTCAGCGTGAGCGAACGCGGCTTATTAGTCGCTCACGGGCAAAGCCAAAAACTGGCGGCTATACGCAACAGGCTGCAACCGGCCGCGCCGGTTGCAGTTCCGCCGTTAGCGGCCAAGGCGCTGTTACCCGGCTTGAAGCCGGAGGTTGCCACCGAATTGGATAAAGCAAGGACGCTGCTTGACCAGCGCATTGAACACATCATGCGCAGTTTTCCTGAAGGCAAGAAAAACCGGCTGTTTGGCTTTCGATATGGTTCTGTGGCAGCGATTAAAGCCATGCCAATAAAAACCGCCTTTAAAACCTTGGGCATCGCTGATGATTTAGTGAATATGCGCTTAGTGGCCGAGCTGGACTATCACGGCAGCGCCGTTAGCTAAGGCGATTCCCGATAAATAACGTCCCTTGATGATCATGGGTCATAAAAATATAGAGTCCACGAAAATCACAAAAAAAACACGAAAATTTCGTGCCTTTCGTGGACAATTTTTAGCATGTTTTTTCAGAAAAACACCTAAAGCCAAAGGGCAGGAGCGCAATGTGCAGACATTAAAAGCCGCACTCGATGCCATCGCCGACCAGCCTTTCCACTGCGTACAACAGCTGCGCGGACGTTATGTTTTCCCCCGCTTTGAACTCAATTTCATCAGGATGCAGGGCAGTCCCGGCGCCAACCCGGCATCCATTGCCTCCGTCAACATAGCGTTAGCCCACGCTAAAATCCCCGCCCTATTTTTGCAGACTGCCGACGCTAAACTGGCGGTGGCGGATTTTTTGATCCGGCGTTTTCGCGGCGGCATTGACCGTTTTGCCCAACAAAATCGCGGCAAAGACGGCAGCGGCTCGTTTAACACCATTGCCTTAAGCCAAAAAATGCTGCACCGGGATAGCGTGTTGTTTGATGAGGCTAGGATTCAATTGCGCTTTAGCATCAGTCTGCCCGCCAAAGGCCAGGGCGGCGTTGTTGATGCCGAACAGGCATGGATTATGCTAGCGCAGGAACTGACCGCCATGGTCGACGCGACTTTTTTTTATCCGCATTACGACCCGCAAACCCAGGCGCTGCTCCGGCAATTTGTCGAGGTGCTGCAAACCCGCGCCGAGATTATCCGCTTCATGCGTCAACAGGGTTTGGTGGTGTTTATTGCCAATGGCGCGATATTACCACGGCATAGCGGCATCGATGACCGGCCTGCTTCAGGTGATTTCGTCAACGCGTTTCAAGCACCGGCTACGTTACAAGTCACCATCCCTCTGCCGGATGGCCGTAGCCTTAGCGGCATGGGCATTAAACAGGGCATCACCTGCATTACCGGCGGCGGCTATCACGGCAAATCGACGCTGATGCAGGCGATTTTGGCCGGGGTTTATGCGCACATTCCCGGAGACGGGCGGGAATACGTGGTGACGCGGGACGATGCGTTTTTTATCCGGGCCGAAGAGGGGCGCAGCATCCGCAATGTCGATATCAGCGCGTTTATCAGCGATTTGCCGAATGGTCTGAAAACCGCCGATTTTTCCTCCGACAACGCCAGCGGCAGCACCTCGCAGGCGGCGGCTATTGTCGAAGCTATCGACAGCGGCAGCCGCCTGTTGCTGTTTGATGAAGACACCTGCGCCACCAATTTTCTGGTGCGCGACGAGCTGATCAAAAAAATACTGGATGCCGCGCAAGAGCCGATTAAGCCGCTGTATGCAACGGTGCGTTCGTTGTGGCAACAACATCAGGTGTCGATGATTTTTGTCGTTGGCGGCCTGGGCTATTTTTTGCAAAAAGCCGATACCTGTTTGCTGATGGAACATTATCTGTGCCGTGATATTACCGGCAAAGTGCGCGATAAATTAGGGCCGATTGCACAAGACGAGATGCCGCTTGGCGATTTTGCGCAATCGCGCTATCTGGCCGCCGATAACTTCAATCCGGCTTATATCAACCGGCGTCTGAACAAGACCCTGCCCCAACGCATCAAAGACTTGCGCAATGCACCGAAGCAACTGGAATACGGCATGGATTTGCTCAATCTGGAGGCTGTGGCGCAAATTGCGGAAGCGCCGCAGCTGCTGGCTATCGGCTATTGTCTGCTGGCGTTACGGACTCAACTCCAGCAAGCGGGTGCTAAGGCAAAGAGCCTTCGTTTCTGGATAGATTGGCTGGAAAGTGAAATCGGCGAACACGGTTTGGAGGTGCTGAAAGCGGATTATCCGGGTCACTTGTCGATGCCGCGAAAGTATGAAATTGCTGCCGCGATCAACAGGATACGGTCATTAAAACTTGTCTTGCAAAGATAAAAAAAAGGCCGCCTCAGAGAGAAAAGGGGGTAAAACTAGGCGGCCTTTGTAGAGAGATAATGCGACAAAAACAAACATCCTGTTTTTCCTTGTCAGGTGTAGATTATCAAAATAGTTCGGCGCGGTTTATTAGTACGAATACGTATCAGCTTATTTCCTGAAAAGAACATAGCAATGCAAGGCACGAAAATTTCGTGTTTTTTATCTGGAAATGGCTTAACTACGAATCATCAACCTGATCGGCAAGCGCGGTCAGTTTCTGGATTAATACGCTCAATTGCTCGGCATTCTCGGCGCGCACTGTGGCATGGGCGACTTTGCGGCCTTTGCGCGGGGCTTTGTCGTAAAGATGCAAATGCGTATGAGGAATTGCCAGCAGTTCTTCAGTTTTAGGCAGTCCGCCGATAAAATTAACCATCGCCGATTTGCCGACTGCGTGGGTCGCGCCTAACGGCAAATCCAGTATCGCCCGCAAATGATTTTCAAATTGGCTGGTTTCTGCGCCTTCAATCGTCCAATGGCCGGAGTTATGCACCCGTGGCGCAAACTCGTTGACCAGCAATTGGCCGTTTATTTCAAATAATTCCAGGGCCAGCACGCCGACATAATCCAGCGCTTCCAGCAGACGCGATACATAGCTTTCGGCCTGTTGTTGCATGGCGTCATCGGTGCTGCATTTAGACACGCGCAGGATACCGCCGCGATGCAAATTTTCCGATAACGGATAAAAAACAACTTCGCCTGAAACACTACGCACAGCGACGATGGACACTTCGCGGTTAAACGGGACGAAAGCCTCGACGACTGCCGGTACGCCTTGCAATAGCTCCCAGGCGGGTTTCAAATCGTTTGCCGATTTGAGCACCGATTGGCCTTTGCCGTCGTAGCCTTGGGTGCGGCTTTTTAAAACAGCCGGATAGCCAATGTCGGTCATGGCCTGTGCCAGGTCTTCAAGGCTATCTACTGCCGCATAATCCGGCGTAGGGATACCGATGTCATGGAAAAAAGTCTTTTCAACTAATCGATCCTGGGCAACCGCCAGCGCTTTTGGCGATGGATGCACTTGCGTGTGGGACGCCAGAAACTCAGCGACTTCAGCCGGTACATTTTCAAACTCATAAGTGACCACATCGGCGCGTTCCGCCAGCTGCGCCAATAATGTCGGATCGTTGTAGTCGCCGATTAAAGGCTCGCCCAATCGGTTGGCACAAGCATCAGCCGACGGGTCGAGGAAAATAAATTCCAGGCCTAGGGGAATGCCTGCCAACGCTATCATTCTGGCGAGTTGCCCTGCGCCTAATACACCGACTTTCATAATTCGTCTCCGACGCGTGGGTCTGAATGCGCCAGCACCGATTCGGTTTGCTCGCGTCTGAAATTGTCCAAAGCCTCTTTATAGTGGCCATGTTTGTTACTGATGATGGCCGCCGCCAACAAGGCCGCATTGATCGCGCCCGCTTTGCCTATTGCCAGCGTGCCGACCGGAATACCGGCAGGCATTTGTACGATGGACAGCAGAGAATCCATGCCGTTTAGCGCTTTCGACTGCACCGGCACACCCAACACCGGCAGCGCGGTTTTTGCGGCGGTCATGCCGGGCAAATGCGCGGCGCCACCGGCACCGGCGATAATCACTTCCAGGCCTTTGCCCTCGGCGCCTTCGGCATAATCGAACAGCTTGTCCGGGGTGCGATGCGCCGAAACGACATCAACGCTGTGTGGAATACCGAGCCGCTCCAGGGTTTCTGCGGCAAAACGCATGGTTTCCCAGTCAGAGGTCGAGCCCATGATAATGCCAACCAGTGCGGTCATGTGTTGCTCCTTATTAAACAGGTCATTATAAAGTTCAAATGCTTTTCAAAAGCGGGGGGAAATATAAAGCGGCGTAGTATCGCATAAATGTCCTTTTCCCTGAACAAAACAGTCGTGCTGTTTTGTCCGGTATTTTGTTATAGTTGCCGCTGTTATCCGGCCGTTGGCAATGAGGGTAAAGGTAAGTAGTCGGTCAAAAGCCCGGCAAACAATCGCTCATGTACGCCATGCGTACCGTTTTTATTACGTAGAATTTAGAGAAAACAGTGCAAAATCAGGATCAAATCAACCAGTTAAAAAACACTGTTCAGGGCATCCTGGACGAAGCGGCTAAACAGGGCGCCACGGCTGCCGAAGCCGGTTTAAGCCAGGAAAACGGCTTGTCGGTTTCGGTGCGCTTGGGCGATGTCGAAACCATCGAGCATCATTGTGATCAAGGGCTGGGCGTGACCGTTTATTTCGGTCGACGCAAAGGCTCGGCCAGCAGCACGGATTTATCGCCTGCGTCGATTAAAGAGACGGTCAGCGCGGCGTGCAGTATTGCCCGTTACACCAGTGAAGACGACTATTCAGGTCTGCCGGAAGCGGACTTATTGGCGACCGAATTTCCCGATCTTGAGCTTAACCATCCCTGGCATGTCGGTGTCGATGGGGCGATTGCGCTGGCGCTTGAATGCGAAGATGCGGCGCGCGCTTACCACGCCGAAATCAGCAATTCCGAAGGCGCTTCGGTCGATACCCATCAGGGCATCCGGGTCATGGGTAATTCACTGGGTTTTCTTCAAGGCTACAGTTCAACCCGGCATTCTTTGAGCTGTTCGGTGTTGGCGCAACGCGGCGACAGTATGCAGCGCGATTACTGGTACACCGTGGCCAGAAATGCGCTCAATCTGGAGTCGGCAGTTGACGTGGGCAATAAAGCCGCCGAACGCACACTGCGGCGTTTAGAGGGGCGCAGCCTCAGCACGCGGCAATGTCCGGTGCTGTATTGTGCGGAAACCGCTTCAAGTTTGTTGGGCTCGTTTATCGGCGCGATCAGCGGCGGCAATTTGTACCGCAAGTCCTCATTTTTGTTGGATGCGCTGGACAGCCAGGTTTTTCCCGAATTTGTCCGCATCCACGAACAGCCCTTGTTGAAAGGCGCATTGGGCAGCGGCGCTTATGATGGCGAAGGCGTCGCCACGCAAACCCGCGATATTGTCAGCGGCGGCGTGTTGCAAGGCTATGTGTTGAGCACTTATGCTGCACGCAAGCTGGGTTTGCATAGCACCGGTAATGCGGGTGGCGTGCATAACTTAACCATTGATCCGGGTACGCTGGATTATCAGGAACTGTTAAAAGAGCTGGGTACTGGTTTGCTGGTCACCGAGCTGATGGGGCAAGGGGTCAATATGGTGACCGGCGATTATTCGCGCGGTGCGGCCGGCTTTTGGGTGGAGAACGGCGAAATCCAATATCCGGTGGAGGAAATCACCATTGCCGGTAACCTGAAAGACATGCTGAAAAATATCGTTGCCGTGGGCAATGATGTCGACTATCGCGGCAATGTCCGTACCGGTTCGATACTGGTTGAGCGGATGTCGATTGCAGGGGAATAACTCTCATCGGTTTTCTCGCGTATGCCAAAGCCGCAGTATGTAGATTTTGGAGGCTTGAATCTCGTAGCGCATTTCATAATGGCCTACGAGAATTCTCCGTACCTCGCGTGGCTCGAATTCCTCGAGCTGCTCACCGATACGTGGATTAACCAAGAGACTAGGCGCGGCAGTTATCAATGATTGCACAATGCGCACTGCAGCCGATGGGTTCACGGGGACTAGGAATTCATAGAGACGCGCCAAGTCGGACATGGCCTTGCTCGTCCACTTCAGCTCCATGATTGCGGCAACGGCAAGGCTGAGTCGGTGCCAAGGCTATCCGCCCATGCCTGTACCGTCTGCTGATCGATGATACGACCAGCATCTACGTCAGCCAATGCCTCAAATGTCAGTCGGCTACGTTCCTCTTCCCGGTCAACCCAGGCTGACAGCGCTTGTTTGATAACCCAGTTCCGCGAACGTTCTTGGCGGGCGGCTAGCATATCTACTTTTTCGACAAGCGATAAGGGTACATGAGCGGTAAGTATTTCGGTGTTCATGGGACTGGCCTCGTTATATACAATTGTTTTGATAACTATTCAGCGGACGCTATTTTTAGGTGTAGCCGAATAGTTACACATTTAAAATACCTAAAGCAAGAGCGCTGGATGGTTTCAATTTAAGCCTTTAATAATATCCGCTATCAACTGCGGCCCGCGATAAATCAGGCCGCTGTAGATTTGTAGCAGACTCGCTCCGGCTGCTAATTTTTCCCGTGCATCGGCAGCGCTTAAAATCCCGCCTGCCGCAATAATCGGAATTTTGCCGTTGAGTTCTGCAGCCAAGCCCCGCACCACCATCGTCGATTTTTCCTTGACCGGCGCACCGCTTAAACCGCCTGCTTCATTGGCAAGCGGATGGCCTGCAATCTTATCGCGGGCAATAGTGGTGTTGGTCGCTATCACGCCGTCGATTTCAAACGCCAGTAACAGCTTGGCAATATGAGTTATTTCATCGGCGTTTAGGTCGGGCGCTATTTTCAGGGCTAAAGGTACGTAGTTACCGTGTTGCTGTTGCAGTTTCAGTTGCTCTTCTTTTAATGCGGACATCAGGCTTTTGATGTCATCGCCTTGTTGCAGCTGGCGCAGGTTTTTGGTGTTCGGCGAAGAAATGTTAATGGTGATGTAGCTGGCGGAGCTGTAGGCCTTGCGCAGCCCGATCAAATAATCATCGGCCGCATTTTCAATCGGGGTGTCGAAATTTTTGCCGATATTGATGCCCAGAATACCGGGGTAGCGGCTTTGTTTGACCTGAGCCAACAGGTGGTCGATGCCCAGGTTGTTAAAACCCATGCGGTTGATGATGGCTTGGTGTTCGGGCAGTCTGAACAAGCGCGGTTTCGGGTTGCCCGGTTGCGGACGCGGCGTCACCGTGCCTATTTCGACAAAGCCGAAACCTAAGGCCGCCAGCGCATTAATATAGTCGCCGTTTTTGTCCAGACCGGCAGCCAAGCCGAGCGGGTTGCTAAAATTCAGTCCCATGACGGTGACCGGTTTGGCGGCGATTTCCGGGTAAATGAGTTTTGACAAGCCGGTGCTATAGGCAGCGTTCAATAGTTTTAGCGTTACCTCGTGTGCGGTTTCGGGGTTCAGGGAAAACAACAGCGGGCGTAGTAAAGGGTAAAGGTTCATGGATATGGCCAGTAAAAGTTTATGGGTCTGTTAAGGTGGTTTTCTAAAAATAATTGTCCACGAAAGGCACGAAAAAACACGAAATTTTTGTGGACTTTATTTTTTGCAGTCCACATTAATCACCTAAGGTAATTTCTAATAAAAAATGTCCCTGATAATCAAAAGCTGTAGAAAAACAGAGTCCACGAAAATCACGAAAGACACGAAAAAAAGCTTTAAAAACAATAGATTTACTTATTTTCGTATCGCATGTAGATACCTAATTTTGGCTTTTCGTGCTTTTCGTGTTTTTCGTGGACAATTATTTGGGGCTGTTTTTTTCAGGAAATCACCTAATGTGCGCTGTTCAATCGATAAGGTTCCGGCGCTATTTGCGGTGTGCGCGCCAAAACCAGATCAACCATCAGTTGCGCCGATGCGGGACCCATCGCCAGTCCGTTTCTGAAATGACCGGCATTGATATATAAATTGCTGAATTCTGGGTGTTTATCAATGTAGGGAATGCCGTGTTCGGTGCCCGGCCTTAATCCTGCCCAGTGCTCGATTAACGGGGCATTTTTTAGCGCAGGCATCAAATCCAAGGCAAAGCTGTTGAGCCGATCCCGCGCTGCTGTGGTCGTAGTTTTGTTGAAATCATCCTGCTCCACGGTGCTGCCTGCGAGTATTTTGCCGTCCCGGCGTGGAATCAGATATTGGTCGCCGTCCAGTACCATAAATTTAAGCGTTTCCGGTGGCGTATCAAATAACAGCATTTGGCCTTTGACCGGCGCTATTTTCGGCATCGCGCAGTCGGCAATAAAAAACTGCCGGAACAGTTGCCCAGTCCAAGCGCCCGCCGCAATAACCAGCTGGTTGACGGCAAACTTCCCCGATGCGGTGTTGATTGCGTTAATGCGCTTTTGGCTCAGGTCAACGGAGGTGACCGCACAATGCTCAATGAGCGTGGCGCCTTTATTGATCAGGTCTTGGCGCAATGATTTTACCAAACGGGGATTGCGCGCTTGGGCAATATCGGGCAACCATAACGGCTGGTCGGGTTGGGTGTTAAGCGTACTAAAAAAATCGGCCTCAGCGGGTTGGTAGGCGATGGCGTTTTCGTTACACCAGTTTATTGCCGCCGCCAGGTCAGGATTTTTAGTGATCAGCAAACCGCAGGGTGTCCATTCCGGGTCTATCCCGGTTTCGGTGCTCAGTTCCGAGGCTAAAGACGGGTACAGTTTCAGGCTTTGCAGCAGCAAGCGGGTAATCGCGTCCGCTTGCCGCCACGGATACAGCGGCAGCAAGATGCCGCCGCCGGCCCAGGAGGATTCCTGGCCCAATTGATTTTTTTCAATAATCGCGACGGTCGCGCCCGCTTTAATAAATTCGCGGGCAGTGAGCAGGCTGATGATGCCGCCGCCAATGAGGGTGATGTCAGGGGTTGTCGTCATGAAAATGAGGTCAGGGTTGTATCAAAAGCGAAGATTCTGCAAAGAATAGTGAGGTGGCTATCATTACATAACTTGCCCGGAAGGAGAAAATAAAGCGTTCGCTCTTGGATATTTGGCCGTTTTTTTAGTTAATGATTAGCCAAACAAGTCGCCATGAAGGCCGTGCAGCGCTTTTTTTTCGGGCTTCGGTGATTTTTTCGGGGATATTCGCTTCCGTTATAACGGTCAAATCTTTTTATTAAATAGGCGATACATTTTCAACTGTGGTGTAAAAGATACCGCTTAAATAGGCTGTTGTTTTTTACGTACAGTTAAGCGGTTGGTTATGATTTTGTCCGTTACTTATTGAAAAATAAGTATTAATTAATATAAAAAAAGTGCCTCCAAAACTTGTAGGGAATTAGTTTAACTGCTACTATTGTCGATGGAAAATAGCTTTGTTGTATTAATACAAATTTCCATAAAAAATAACAATCTCATGAGGGGATATGCAATGATGAATAAAACTAAACTAGCGCTGGGTATTGCGGCAACATTGACAATGGCCGGTGCATTGGTTTCTACACAAGCTGTAGCTGGCTCAAAAGCTGACGTAGCGGGTATGAACAGTAAAGTTGATGCTTTAGAAGCGCAACTACAAGCAATGCAAGCTGAAATCAGCCGTTTAAGGGCTGAATCAGGCCGTCCTGGTGCTGACGCGGGTAAAGTTCAGGAACTGGATGAATGGATGAATTCGGTTAAAAATAACCCAGTTGAAGCTGCTGAAAAAAACCATGTTTTTTCTGCTCGTGGTGGTTGGATGCGTATGGATGATAACCGTGGTTCTACCGGCGGTTTGGCAGGGTCTGGTTTGGGTACGGATATTTTGACCAGTGAAACAGACAAAGACGCTTTTTATTATGGCGGCGCGATCGATTTCAATATAAACAACGACCTGTTTGGCTTATTGCCGCACACTTCATTTTTGATGGAATTGGGTGTTGAATATTCTGAACTGGGCGACAAAAAAGACAGCGGCCTTGATAACGTTATTACTGCAGCGACTGGCCCAGGCGGCGTAACCGGTGGCGTGCCGACAAATTTACAACAAAGCGTAACCGTTAATATGTTACGTCTGAGTGCTGCGCCTAAAATTAAGTTCATGCATGGCAGCAAATTCAGACCGTGGTTAATTCCAGTCGGTCTGGACGTCAATGTCATCAGCCCGCCATCCGATGCGGTAACCGTGTTGAATACCGGTATGCAGTTTGGCGCCGGTGCTGAATATGAATTGCTGAGAGGTATTGTGATTGGTGCTGACGGCCGTTACCACCACACCTTTGATAATGTCGACGGCGTTAACACCGACGGCTTCACTTTAGGTGGCTCTTTGGGTTTCAAGTTCTAAGTTTACTTATTTAGCGAAACCCGAAAAGGGCAAAAAAGGGAGGGTTTCAAACCCCTCCCTTTTTTTATGGTTAAAAATAAGGTGTGCGACACTTAAAATAATGGGCGTCTTTATAGGGTCTAAGCGTTACCATATCATCCGATATGGCGTTCAGAGAAAACCGGCAAAGTGTAGGTTTGGCAACAATAACGTTGTAAAAAAAACTGAATCCACTGGCGCATAATTGGCGCTAGTGAAATCTGGCATCGCGAAATGCGCACCCCCTATTAAGGGGCGCATGGACAATAATCCCAACCATACCAACCTGGGCAGAAGCCTACAGGTTGAAACCGGCGGAAAATTCCACCTGTTAAAATCTGTTACAACTTGAATTCGCCCAACAATCAAGCTGGTTAATGCCGTTTTTTTGTGGCTGTGGAGTTTGGCAACGATTGCGGCCAGTTTTACGCAACTATCCCACCCCATCCTATGTAAGCCCACGTTTAAAGTGTACCCAAGCGCGTACCCTTTTTTGATGCTAAAAAATAATAGCTTTAAATATTAACGACTTATTACATTAAACCATGCTCCGCAAAGGAGTAGGGATCGCCGTCGCCGATTATGAAATGATCCAATACGCGTATGTCGAACAGAGCCAACGCTTGTTTGAGTTTATCGGTGATGTGTTTGTCGGCCTGGCTGGGTTCGGAGATGCCGGACGGATGGTTGTGGGCAAAAATTACTGCCGCTGCGTTATGGTGTAAGGCTTGCTTGGCGACTTCCCGGGGATAAACGCTGGCGCCGTCTATGGTGCCACGGAACAGTTCATCGAGTTGTATGACGCGGTGTTGGTTGTCGAGAAACAGACAGGCAAACACTTCGTAGTTGTAGCCGCGCAGTTGGGCGCTGAGGTAAGCGCGGGTGATGTCCGGGCTGGTTAGGGCGTCGCCGCGTTGCAGGGCTTCTTTAAAATGGCGTTTGGCCATTTCCAATACTGCCTGGAGCTGGACATAGGTGGCGTCACCTAAGCCTTTGCCTTGGCAAAAACGTTTTTTATCGGCGCCTAATAAGGCTTTCAGGGAGCCGAAGTCGGTGAGCAACTCACGGGCCAAATCAACCGCCGATTTGCCGGGCACGCCGGTACGTAAAAAAATGGCCAACAGCTCGGCATCGGTTAAAGCCTCCGGGCCGCGTTGCAACAGTTTTTCCCTAGGCCGATCCTCTGCCGACCAATCCTTAATAGACATAAACTTCCCCCTAGTGTGATTGAGATTTAAGGGCTTCCCATTTAAAGCGGGACAAGTATGCCGAAGTAGACCTTCCAGGTTTTACGACTGCCCTGGATGGCGGAAGTGCTGGAGCCGCCGGGAGCGGCTCCAGTAAAAACCTGGAAGGTCTGTCCCGTGTTAAGTTGATAGCCGATTTAAGCATAGAAGAATTTGTTGAACCTTGCCATAATGCCGCTTTTGTTCAAGTTTACGGGCATTGTTATTAATAAGCATATTTTATTGGCGGTCTGCGGCGGCATTGCGGCGTATAAGTCGGCTGAATTGGTCAGGTTGTTGCGTAAACAGGGTGCTACGGTGCGCGTGGTGATGACGCATGCTGCCATGCAGTTTGTCAGTCCGCTGACGTTTCAGGCGCTGTCCGGGCATCCGGTGCACAGCGAATTGCTCGATGTCCATGAAGAGCAGGCGATGAGCCATATCAGTCTGGCGCGCTGGGCCGATGTTTTGATTATTGCGCCGGCAACGGCAAACACGCTGGCTAAATGCAGTCATGGTTTGGCTGACGATTTGCTGTCAACGCTGTATTTGGCGGCAAGTTGTCCGGTTTATGTGGCGCCGGCGATGAATCAGGCGATGTGGCATAAGCCGGTGACCCAGGAAAATATACAGCGGCTCAAAAGCCACGGCGTTACGGTGATAGGCCCGGAACAGGGCGATCAGGCGTGCGGCGAAACCGGTTTTGGCCGGATGTCCGAGCCGGTGGATATTTGTCGGCGCGTGCTGGCGGAACCGGCGGCGCACTGTTTAAGCGGGCTTAAGGTGCTGGTCAGTGCCGGGCCGACCCGCGAACCGCTAGACCCGGTGCGTTACATCAGCAACCGCAGTTCCGGGAAAATGGGTTATGCGCTGGCTGAGGCGGCGTTAAAAGCGGGCGCTGAGGTCACGCTGGTCAGCGGCCCGGTGGCGCTGTCGGCACCGTTTAATGTGGCGGTGATCAAGGTGGAAACGGCGACGCAAATGTATGCAGCGGTTATCAGCGAGGCGGCACAGCATGATATTTATATCGGTGCGGCGGCGGTTGCCGATTACAGTCCGGTGCGGGTGGAAGCGGCAAAAATAAAAAAACAAGGCGGGCAGACCACGCTGACGCTACAGAAAACCCAGGATATTTTGGCCGATGTGGCACAGCTCGAACAACGCCCGTTCACGGTTGGCTTCGCCGCCGAAACGCATGACCTTGAACAATATGCCCAAGATAAATTGCTGCGCAAAAATCTGGATATGATTGCGGCAAACTGGGTGGGGCGCGAGCTGGGCGGTTTTGACAGCGAGCAAAATGCGTTGCAGGTGTTCTGGAAAAACGGCCGAAAAAATCTGGCTATGACCGATAAAAACCACTTGGCCGAACAATTGATCGGCTTAATCGCAGAGAGAAGGGAAGATGAAAAAAATACAGCTTAAAATTCTGGATGGCCGTTTAGGCAAGGATATTCCGTTGCCGGACTATGCCACAGCCGGGTCGGCGGGCTTGGATTTGCGCGCTTGTCTGGATGAACCGGTCGAATTGCAGCCGGGGGAAACAGTGTTGATTCCCACCGGCATGGCGATTTATATTAACGACCATCAGTTGGCTGCGGTGTTGTTGCCGCGTTCCGGTTTAGGGCATAAACATGGCATCGTGCTGGGCAATCTGGTTGGGCTGATTGATTCGGATTATCAGGGTCAGGTTTTTATTTCCTGCTGGAATCGGGGCAATACCGCGTTTACCATTAATGTCGGCGAGCGTATTGCGCAGATGGTTTTTGTGCCGGTGGTGCAGGTGAAATTCGAGCAAGTTGACAAATTCGATGAAAGTTTGCGCGGTATCGGCGGCTTTGGCCATACCGGCCGACATTAAAATAACATTGCAGTAACTTTTCAGCGAAAGAAGCAATGGAACGCGGATGACACAGATAGGACGGATTTACACGGATTTTTTAAAATATACCGTGCGTTATCAGTGTCATTCGTGTTCCATTTAATCATCTTTAGCAGCGCTGAGCCGTTACCATCGCAGATTAATTTACTATAGGCATAATTATGGTACGACTATTTTCTTTACTGTCAGCGTTTGCTGTTTTAATGATCCTCGTTGTCGGTGGCGGCATTTATTGGCTCAGTGCGGCGCAGGTCGGGCAAGCAAGGCAAGATTCCGCGACGACGGCGGCAAGCAGCCTTGCTGCTAATCTGACTGAGCAAATCAATATGCGCATCAATACGGTGGAAAAAATGGCGCAAGACCCTGAGGTCGTGGCTGCTGTCATCAGTGCCGATCCGGGGCAATTGACTGCGGCCGCCGAGAAATTGGAACGCCATTTGCCGGGTGTACTGAAAATCAGGTTGCTATTGCCCGGTATCAGTGAGCTGGACAACAAAAGCGTACCCAGAATGGGCTATGCCGATCTGGATATGGTGAGGGAGACATTTAGTAAGGATCAACTGCCTGCGATACAAGGCGATATGGGGCCTGACCGGCATTTGGCGATAACCCGCCGGATTATGCACAATGGGCAGGCGGTCGGCGTGATTCTGGCCAGTTTGGCTTATGATTTTGTCAATAAAACGGTGCAGGCGACGGCGCTAAATGACGGCTATGTTGAACTGAAACAGGGTGCGCTGGCTTTAGCGGCTGTGGGCGAGGTGCCGGCCGAGGAGGAAAGCGCCGATGCGCAAAAAATCACCCTCGCCAACACCGGCTGGGAGTTGCGCTACCAAGTTGCCGACACGACAAATTCCAGTAACTTGATGGTTATTTTTGCGGTGATTATTGTGCCCGCATTGCTAGTGCTGGCGGCCTTCTTTATCGGCTACCGGAAGCTTTCACAGATATTGACCGAGGATTTGGGCTGTGTACTGAAAGCAAGCAAGGACATGATGACCAATAAACTGCAAGGCACCTATCCGGTTAAGCTGGCGGAAATGGATGCGGTGGTGTCGACGCTGGTGCAGTTCAAACGGGTTTTGGATAGCGAGGGCATCGAAATTCCTGATCATGATACCGGCGATGCCCAGATGAACCGTTTTTTCGATGGCTTTGATGACCCGCTAAATACCGGCGGCTCGATGCTATGGGGCGGGGACGAACCAGCGCCGGTCGCCGCAAAAAACGAAGCCAGCGCGCCAGTTAGCTTTAACAAGCCTGACATTATTGAAACAACCGTGCCCGATTCCTTTGATATGCCGATGACGGTAACAAAAACCGCTGACACCGGCATCATTTTCAGGGCTTACGACATTCGCGGCATCGTCGGCAAGACCTTGACCAAAGACGTGGTTTACGACATTGGCCGGGCGCTGGGTACTCAAGCCAAAGAACAGGGCTGCAAAACCATGGTGGTTGGTCGGGATGGCAGAACTTCCAGTCCGGCTCTGGCGGAAGCGTTGGCTAAAGGCCTTATCAGCACCGGGCTTAATGTGCTGGATATTGGCATGGTGCCGACACCGGTGCTGTATTTCGTCGCCAAGCATACCGAAGGGCGTTCCGGGGTGATGATCACCGGCAGCCATAACCCCGCTGATTATAATGGCCTGAAAATGGTCATTAACGGCGAAACGCTGGCCAACCAAAAAATCCAGCAATTGAAAGGCTGCATCGATAATGCGGCTTACGCAACCGGCAATCCCGGCAGCATCGAAGAAAACAGCCAGTACAGCAATGAATACATCGGCCTTATTGATGAAGACATACACATTGCCAGGCCGTTGACCGTAGTGCTCGATTGCGGCAACGGCGTGGCCGGTGAGTTGGGGCCGAAGCTACTGAAAACCTTGGGCTGCAACGTGGTGGAACTGTTCTGCGACATCGACGGCAATTTCCCCAATCACCATCCCGACCCCAGCAACCCCAAAAACCTGACCGAACTGATTGCAACCGTCAAACATTACAAGGCCGACCTCGGCATTGCTTTTGACGGCGACGGCGACCGTTTGGGCATCGTTGATTCAAGCGGCAAAATCATCTGGCCGGATCGGCAAATGATGCTGTTTGCCAAAGATGTATTGGCCGGAAAACCCGGCGCAGAAATCATTTACGACGTGAAATGCAGCCGTCATTTGCCCGAACAGATTACCAAATTCGGCGGCAGGCCGACGATGTGGAAAACCGGGCATTCCTTGATAAAAGCGAAATTGAAGGAAACCGGCGCCAAACTGGCTGGTGAAATGAGCGGGCATATTTTCTTTAATGACCGCTGGTTCGGCTTTGATGATGCGCTGTATTCCGCAGCCCGTTTGCTGGAAATCATATCCCGCGACACCCGCAGCAGCGCCGAGGTGTTTGCCGATTTTCCCGACAGCATCAACACCCCGGAATTGAATGTGGCGCTGGAAGAAGGCGAAAACTTCATTTTTATCGAGCGTTTGCTGGCGGCGGCTCATTTCACCGACGGCAAAATCATTGACATAGATGGGATGCGCGTCGATTTTGCCGATGGTTGGGGACTGGTGCGGGCATCGAATACCACGCCGTCTTTGGTGATTCGTTTTGAGGCCGATTCGGATGAGGCCATGCGTCGGATCCAACAGCAGTTCGGTGACTTGATGAAAACGATTAAGCCCAACATTAACTTGCCTTTTTAGGCTATCAACTTAACGCGGGACAGACCTTCCAGGTTTTACGACTGCCATGGATGGCGGAAGTGCTGGAGCCGTCGGGAGCGGCTCCAGTAAAAACCTGGAAGGTCTGTCCCGCTTTAAATGGGAAGCCTAAATTCGAGTTTCTTGTACAATAACAACGCTATTGAAATAGTCGTTTAGGTATTCAGTTTTTAACCACCCGGGGAAAATAATGAAAAAAATAAATATGTTAGTTGCGTCGTCTTTGTTGTTTGGCTTATCAGGCACTGCGGTATTGGCCGATACCCTGACTTCGAATAAGGACATCATCGGCAGTTGGTTTTTGGGCTACAGCAAAAAATCACCCGACGCTACAGAAACTAAACCGATGGGCATGACCTGGGTGATTAACGACACCCAGCTAGTCCAAAAAGACATCCCTCAAGTCAGGGGCAATCCTTACGACGCGCCTGCAGTTGATTATCTTGTTGAAGACGGCAATTTAAAAGTCAGCATACTGGGCAGGGCGGGTAAATTCGACGTTTATTCATTAGAAGAAAAATCCGACACCGCCATGGTGCTTAAGGACAATAAGTACGGAACCTATCTGTATTTCACTAAAAAATAAGTTATTGTTGGTCGGACGTGATGGAACCTTACTCTCGAGATTGTCCGCTATGCCGGATTATGCGCAGCCTGGCGTTTTCCGGCATTGGTATGGGCGGCGGCATAGGCATTGCGTATCTGTTCGGCGCCTCCAAAGAAGACATGATACTGACCGGCATTTTCGTCGCGGCGGTATTGGTCTTTGGCCGGAAGCGCCAGCAACCGCGTGAATAATAGGAATCCCCTTGCTTTGGCTGGGGGTGTCAAGAAAGTCTATGGTTGCGGTAATCCGCCAAATTAACCCCATATTTTTTCAGTTTGGCATAAACGGCACGGGAGCTGATTTCCATCTCTTCGGCGACTTTTTTGACGTCGCCCTGATGCTGCTTTAGGGCGCTGTCAAGAAAGCCCTGTTCGGCTTTGGCAAGGGCTTGCTCTTTGATGTCCTGCCAATGCCCAAGGCTAGGCGTGTTGGCCGGAAGCGGCAAGTCCAGCTCGGTCATTTCTTTGCCGGTGGCGAACAGGATGCTGCGTTCAAGTATGTTTTCCAGTTCGCGGACATTGCCCGGCCACGGGTAGGCGCGGATTTTCTGCATCACGTCACGGCTGACCGATTCGACCTTTTTGTTATATTTCTTGCTCAGGCGCTGCACAATCAGCTGCACCAGATAAGGCAAATCTTCCGGCCGTTCGGCCAGCGGCGGGATGCTTAAGCGAACCACATTGATGCGGTAATACAGGTCGTTGCGGAACAGCTCTTGCCTGACCAGTTCTTCTAGGTTGTTATTGGTGGCGGAGATGATTCTCAGGTCTACCGACAAAGTCTGTTTGCCGCCAACCCGCTCCAGTTCGCCTTCCTGCAGCACCCGAAGCAAGCGGGTTTGCGCGGCAGGGGACAGGCTATCGACCTCATCCAGAAACAAAGTGCCGCCTTCGGCTCGCTCGAAATAACCTTGATGCACTTCAATGGCGCCGGTGAATGCGCCTTTTTCATGGCCGAACAGCGCGCTTTCGATCAGGCTTTCTGGGATTGCGCCGCAGTTGATCGGGATAAAGGGTTTGTCGCAGCGGTCGCTCATCGCGTGGATGGCGTGTGCAACCAGTTCCTTGCCGACCCCGGTTTGGCCTTGAATCAGCACGGTTGCCAAGGTCGGCGCAATCACTTCGATGGCTTGCAGGATTTTCTGCATGGTGGGCGATTTGGCAATAATGGCCGGGGGCTGGTGTTTTTGGGCGGGCTGTTTGCCTTGCCTGCGCCAGAGCTGCTGCATACTTTGTTCAATGCGCGAATGCAGTTCGTTAATGTCCTGCATTTCCTTAACCGGCGTGGTGTCGGTGTATTCTATGCCCGGTTGGTTTTTTGCTGCGTTCGGATGTGTGTAAATGCACACTTCGCATTTGCCGTCATGGCGGGCAATGCTTTGCTTGATTTCCACTTTGGCGTAACCGAAATTCCTGGCGGCAATGCCGCCAAAGACGCTGGAGGTCATCCGGCACAGTTCGGGGAAGTTGGTGACCCGGTCGCCAAAGGGGCAGCTGCTGTTGGTTACGGTAATGCAATCCTGGCCGCTGGACACCAGGGAAAACTTGCCGCCGATGTTGTTTTTAAGGCCGAGTATCAGTTCGACATAGCGCTCTTTGTCAAGCAGTTCGGCGTTATGGTTTGCTTCCCGATAGGTTTCTTCAAAAAAGCAGCCGGCCGTTTTGGCGATATGCTCAATCAATTGCTCGCAATGTTTTTGCCCCTGCTGTTCGCTGGCGTGCATCAGTTCCAGGATGAAGGTTTGCAGAAAAAAAACCGGTGTCAGGTCGGAAAGGGAGTTGTCCATGGCATTTTTTGTGAAGTTGTTTTTCACTTATTGAAGCACAGCTTCACTTGTTCGGCCAAGCAAAAAAACAAGTTATTGTTATTTAATGAAAATATTACCGCCCATTACTGGCATAACACTTGCTGCTACTGAAGTTCAACTAACCGTAACGAGGAACTGGACATGAGCCAAGATAAACCACCTTTAGACCCGCATCCGTTAAGCGAATATGTCGCCTGGGCCGGAAGCCGCAACCGCGAGCCGCTGTTAGGCGTGTTAAAAGAAAAATTACCGAAAGATCCGGGCAATGTGTTGGAACTCGCCAGCGGCAGCGGTATGCACATCAATTTCTTTGCGCCGCATTTTGAGCACTTGCATTTCCATCCGTCCGATAAGGATGAGGCGGTCTTTGACAATATCAAGAAGCTGTCCATCGACCACAAGAACGACAATATTGCCGATCCGGCCCATCTGGATTTAACCGACCCTGAAACCTGGTTTAATGCCGGTAAGCCCCATTCATTTGCGTCCATTTTTTGTATTAACATTTTTCAGGTCGCGCCCATCTCCATTGCCGACGGTATGATGAAATGCGCCGCACATCTGCTCGATGACGATGGTTTTTTGTTGATTTACGGCCCGTTTCGGGTGGAAGGCACGTTCACCACCGATTCCAACAAGGAGTTCCATGAAACCCTGAGTTCGGCAGGGGTTTCGGAATGGGGTTTAAAAGATGTTGCCGACCTGAAAAAAGCGGCTGAAAACCATGGTTTGGAGTTAAAAGAGCAGATTGACATGCCGGCCAATAATTTCTCGCTGATATTCGGCAGAAAGAAATAAAAAACCTTGCCCAGCACTCATCTTTATACCTATCGCGAAGTTGGCCGAAAGCCTGCAACATCCCACCTATTGAAGGTGTTGCGAATGAGACCTTCCAGGTTTTTAAAACCTGGAAGGTCTGCAGTTCAACAATCCATAGATACTTGTGCATAACGATGAACGTGCTACTTGGGAAATCGGTTTAATCAGATACTCAATTTAGGAAACTAACAATGGAGAAACCATGTTCAGCCGTCATTATTGGAGTTGGCCCGGAGCAAGGCTTAGGCGCTACACTTGCCAAATTTTTTGCAGCAAAAGGCTTGCACGTTTATATAGGGGGACGAAGTGAAGACAAACTTCACCGGGTCGCGGAAACCATCCGCCAAACCGGCGGCTCAGTCAGTACAGTCATCGCCGATGCAACGGTCGAGCGCGATGTCGCCGATTTATTCAGGATGGTGCTGGATGACGGCTACTGTGTCGATATTGCCGCTTACAATGTAGACAGCAATATTCCGTCGCCTTTACTGGAGACGGACACAAAAATTTTTTATACGTTGTGGAAACAAAACTGTTTGGGTGCTTTTTTCTTCGGCAAGGAAGCGGTTAATGCGATGAAAGGGCGGCAAGGCACCTTGTTTTTTACCGGCGCGACGGCTTCATTGCGCGCCAAGCCGCCGTTTACCGCCTTTGCGTCTGCAAAAGCCGGATTGAGGGCGTTGGCGCAAGGTATGGCCAGAGAGTTTTCGCCCCAAGGCATCCATGTGGTGCATGTGGTGATTGACGGTGTGATTGACGGCGAGCGGGCCCGTAACCAATTCCCTGACTATGTCAAAGCCAAAGGCGAAGACGGCTTGTTGCAACTGGATGCAATTGCCGAAACCTATTGGGCCATGCACCAGCAACACCGTAGTGCATGGACGCATGAGCTGGATTTGAGGCCGTTTAAAGAGCCCTTTTAGGAGAGGATATAAAGTGGTTTCCTGAAAAGGACATAGTAAAAATTATCCACAAAAGCCACGAAAAAACACAAAATTTTCGTGGCTACCTGCTTAACCCGGGACAGTTTTTAAGCAAGCGATTAGGAACGCTAAGCCCCTGCTTTGGTGAGTACCGGACATAACCGGCATTATTGCAATACAAATTTAAGCCCGATTAGCATCAGGATAAGCGCTAAAATCGGCCGCAAAACCTTTTCAGGAATTTTTGCACTCAGGTGGCTGCCCACCCAAATGCCGGGCAACGAACCGAGTAACAGGCTGACCAATAGAACCAGGTCGACATTGCCCAAACCGAGATGCCCCAGCCCTGCAACGGCGGTCAGCGGAATGGCATGAGCCAAATCAGTGCCGACAATTTTCAGCGTAGTCATTCTCGGATAAAGGAACAACAGCGCAACTGTACCCAGCGCGCCCGCCCCTACCGACGACAGCGTCACCAATACGCCCAGCACCGCGCCAATCAGGACGGTGGCGGGGATTTGCAGATGTTTGAAGCGCCCTGCGTTTTCGGGATTGCTATGTTCGTCATCAATCGGCTTAAGCTTTGCCGCACGGCTTAACAGTACACTGCGCACGATCAGTGAGGAGGCGGTCAGCAGCAAGGCAATGCCTAAGGTAAAAGTAATTGCGCCCGACGTTTCCTTGCCGATTGAAGCCAAATGCCTCAGCGCAAACAGCGTCCCCAGGGCAAAGGGTATGCTGCCCAGCGCCAGCCAACCGACGATTTTCCAATCGACCGAGCTGTGTTTGTTGTGATGTACCCAGACGCCGCCGGTCTTGGTGATGGCGGCGAACAGCAGGTCAGTCCCTACCGCGACGGCAGGCTTGAAGCCGAACAGAAAAACCAGCAATGGCGTCATCAATGAACCGCCGCCAACGCCGGTCAGCCCTACCAATATCCCCACCAAAAAGCCGGAAACCGTATATCCCCAATTCATAAAAAACTGCCCTTGTTATCATGCGTTTAAAAAGCCGTACATTATAACAGGCGGATAGTGCGGAGTAAGGCATCAAAACGGACTTTAACCTGCTGGCAAATTGATGGCACAAAAAAAAGAGCATCATGTACGCATGATGCCCTTAAGTTGATGTAAGTAGGTAAGCCTATATTTACATTGGAGTCCAATAGCTTTAGCTATTGGCGGTAAAACAGCTAAAGCTGTTTTACTCCCAACTTGTTTGTTAAGAAACTTTTGAATGACTACTTAGAGGATGAGGGA
>JAUXXQ010000129.1 GCA_030684815.1 Methylobacter sp.
ACCCTAAGGCCTTCTTCACACACGCGGTATTGCTGGATCAGGCTTTCGCCCATTGTCCAATATTCCCCACTGCTGCCTCCCGTAGGAGTCTGGGCCGTGTCTCAGTCCCAGTGTGGCTGATCGTCCTCTCAGACCAGCTATAGATCGTCGCCTTGGTAGGCCTTTACCCCACCAACTAGCTAATCTAACGCAGGCTCATCTCATAGCGCGAGGTCCGAAGATCCCCCGCTTTCCCCCGTAGGGCGTATGCGGTATTAGCGTGAGTTTCCCCACGTTGTCCCCCACTATGAGGCAGATTCCTACGCGTTACTCACCCGTCCGCCACTCGTCAGCGCCCGAAGGCCTGTTACCGTTCGACTTGCATGTGTTAAGCATACCGCCAGCGTTCAATCTGAGCCATGATCAAACTCTTCAGTTTAAATCAGCTTTGCCACTTAATAAGATAAGTAGCCAATCTTGGCTCGACCAAGAACATAACATTAAAAATTTCTTTCTTACGTAGATTCTCATGTCGATTATTTATTACAAGCATAAACAATCCGTCACAAGCACCCACACAAATTATTTTGATCAGGTTTTTAAAGAGCGTCGAGGCTAACCCCGGTTGAGCTGGACAATTATACAGAGCTAATTCAATTTGTCAACACCTTGTTAACTTTATTTTTCATCCCAGACTTCGAAGTCATATTACCGAACCCCGAAGAAGTCGACCATTATAACCTAGCCAACTAACTTGTCAACATCAGCGTTAACTTTTCCATCTTTACCAACATCCTGTTAACGACCGAAGCCTTAAACAGCTGGCTATTATACAATTTATCAGAAATGCGTCAAGCGGTTATTTGTTCAACCAATCTAAATAATTGCTGACGCCCTGGTTAACCGTCAAAAATTCCTTCATATAGCCCGCCTGCCTTAACCCGGAAATATCAGCTTGGGTATAGCTCTGATAGGAACCTTTTAGATGCTCAGGAAACGGGATGTACTCGATACTTCCTTTTTTATGCCAATCAAGCACGGTCTGCGCGACTGAGTTAAATGTTTCTGCCCTCCCTGTCCCTACATTATAAATACCACGTTGCTCGGGATGATCCAAAAACCACAAATTGACATCAACCACATCGTCAACATGAACAAAATCGCGCTTTTGCTCGCCATCAGCGATGCCATCACAGCCGGCAAACAGCTTCGCTTTTTTATGCTCAATCACTTGTCGATTAAAATGGAAGGCTGTGCTGCTCATGGCTTCTTTATGCTGCTCTCTAGGCCCATAAACATTAAAGTAGCGAAAGCCGACAATCGGACTTCTGGTTTTAGCCAGTAAAGGCCGCACATATTGATCGAATTGGAATTTCGAATAGGCGTACATATTAATAGGGTGCTCGCAGCTTCGCTCAACCCGAAAACCGTGTTTACCATCGCCGTACACCGAAGCCGAGGACGCATACATAAAGGCAACATTTCTTGCGACACACCAATGCAACAAACGCTTGGAATAATCATAATTATTCGCCATCACAAAGCGCCCATCCCATTCCGTGGTCGCCGAACAAGCGCCCTGATGGAACACGGCTCGCACCCCATCAAAAAAATGAGCCAACCCAATTTTTTCGATGAACTCCTCCTTGTCCATATAATCGGCAATATCAAGATCGGCGATATTGTGCATTTTTCGCCCATTAGTCAGATGATCGACCAGCAATATATCGCGCTCACCGCGCTGGTTCAATGCCCGAATAATATTACTGCCGATAAAACCGGCACCACCTGTCACCACAATCATTCCAACCCCCTCGCTTTTTTAATCATCGCCGTTGTCGACTGGCCGTCAACAAACTGCAAAATTTTGACTTCGCCGCCCGCTTTAATCACACAATCGCCCCCGGCAACTTGCCCGGAACTGTAATCGCCACCTTTGACAATAACATCCGGCAGCAATCGGCAATACAACCGTTCCGGCGTTTCTTCTGCAAATGAAACCACCCAATCGACACACGCCAAAGCGGCCAACACCGTCATCCGCTCCTGCAAGCCATTAATGGGCCTTGTCTCACCTTTCAACTGCCTGACCGACGCATCGGAATTGACTGCAACCACCAAGCGATCGCCCAGCGCCTTAGCCTGCTGCAAATAAGTCACATGCCCGGCGTGCAATAAATCGAAACAACCGTTAGTCATAATAATACGTTCGTCATGCGCTTTGGCACCGACCATGATACGCGCCAATTCATCTTCAGAGACGATGCCGTATTGGGAATCCCTATCGCCATGCATGGCCCGCGTTAATTCTTGAATGGATACCGTCGATGTGCCCAATTTTCCGACCACAATGCCGCCGGCCAAATTAGCCAAGTACATCGCCTCATGCAGCGCCATATCCAGCGCCACGCCAAGCGCCATCACCGCAATTACAGTGTCGCCGGCGCCGGTCACATCAAACACATCTTTAGCCTGAGCCGGCAATGAATGCGTTTGCGCATCTTGTATTAAGGTCATCCCCGCTTCGCCGCGCGTCAACAACAGCGTCGGGATTTGATATTGGGTTAACAGCGCGCGGCCTTTTTCAAGCAAATCATCCTCATGTTCAGCAACACCGACGACAGCCTGCAACTCGGACAGATTCGGCGTTATCAGGTCGGCACCGGCATAGCGCTGATAATCGACGCCTTTAGGATCGACCAACACCTTAGTTCCCGCTTGCTTGGCTGCACCAATATAAGCGGCAACATCGGCCAGCGTGCCTTTACCATAATCCGAGAACACCACGGTGTCATGTGCCGACAAATGCTTAAGCAATTTTGCCGACAAGGCATCGCCATCAAACTTCAACGCTGTCTCTTCAAAATCGAGCCGAATCAGCTGCTGATGTTGCGCCATCACCCGTAATTTACAAATACTGCGAATGTCGGCTGCAACGACAAAATCGCAAACCACGCCTTCGGCTTCTAATAACTGCTTTAACGTTTCACCTTCGGCATCCGCGCCAACCACGCCCAGCAAAGTTACTTGCCCGCCTAATTTGGCAATATTGAGCGCGACATTACCGGCGCCGCCAACGCGATCTTCAATCGTTTTGACTTTAACCACCGGCACCGGCGCTTCCGGCGAAATGCGCGCCGCCTGCCCAGACCAATATCGATCCAGCATCACATCGCCGATAACAATAATACGAGCCTGTTTAAACTCAGGTGCAGCCGCCAACATTATTGCGCCCCCTCTGTATCAATGCCGTCCTCTATCGCGCCACACCACCAATGGCCAATCAAAATATGCGCCTCCTGAATTCTTGCGGTCACAGCTGACGGCACTATCACCGGATGCGTCACCTGCCCAACAAGTTCGCCGCCATCTCCACCGGTTAAACCAATAACCGCCATACCTTTCAACCTTGCCGCTGCTGCTGCGTTTAATATATTTTTGCTACGCCCTGAGGTAGAAATCGCAATCAGGCAATCCCGCTCATTGCCAATCGCCTCAACCTGCCGGGAATAAACCGTGTCAAAGCCAAAATCATTGGCATGCGCGGTTAAAATCGAAGTGTCCGTCGTCAAGGCAATAGCCGCCAGCGCTTGCCGCTGCTTTTGGTATTGCACCACCAATTCAGCGGCAATATGTTGGCAATCCGCCGCGCTGCCGCCATTGCCGCACAACAGTATTTTTCCGCCCTGCTTTAAGGTAAAAATCAAAACGCGTGCGGCCGCTTCAATGGCTTCCGAGCACCCCGCCAACCGAGCCATCATGGCGTTATGATCATCCAACTCGGCAATAAATGTCTTCAAAACAATATCCCCCTAGGCAATAATTGAATTAGCTGGTTCAGCGCTGACATGATCCTTAAACTGCATCGAATGCAAGCGCGCATAAGCGCCCTTTTTTGCGATCAACTCCCAGTGCGAACCCCTTTCTACAATGCGCCCATGATCCATCACCAAAATCACATCCGCATTTTCGATGGTCGATAAGCGATGCGCAATCACCAGTGTCGTCCGGTTGCTCATGACTTTTTGCAGCGCCGCCTGTATATAGCGCTCCGATTCGGTATCCAGCGCCGAAGTCGCTTCATCCAATATTAATATAGGCGCATCTTTCAGCAATGCTCGCGCCAATGCCAAGCGTTGCCGTTGCCCACCGGACAACTTGACGCCATTTTCGCCTATTTCCGTATCCAGTCCTTGATCCAGCTTGGCGATAAATTCCATTGCATAAGCATCTGTTGCAGCTGCCGTTATTTCACTCCGGCTTACCGTCGCCAGCGCCCCGTAGGCAATATTATTAGCAATGGTATCGTTAAATAAAGTCACCTGCTGATTGACCAGCGCCAACTGTTGGCGCAAATTCGCCAGCTGATAAGTATTTATTTCAACGCCATCCAGCAATATCTCACCGCTTTCATGCGGATAAAACCGCGACACCAAATTAGCCAATGTACTTTTGCCGCCGCCGGAAGCGCCGACCAGCGCAATCGTCTGCCCCGGCTCGGCCTTAAAATTAATGTCAATCAGCGCCGGTTCATTCGCACCTTCGTATTGAAAAGTCAGATTTTTAAACTCCAGCGCGCCCTGGCACCTTTCGGCCTGATAACGGCCTTCATCCGACTCGCCCGGCTCGTCCAGAATTTCAAATAACGATTCCGCCGCTGCAATGCCTTTTTGAATATCGCTATTGGCATCACTCAACTGCCTGATCGGTTTCGGCAATAAAAATGCCGCCGTCAGGTAACCGACAAACTCGCCGACACTGGCTTGCTTCATAAAATACAAGGCCATATACATCAAGAACGACAAGGCGATCGCAATAATAAACTGCATAATCGGATTATGTATCGCCATTGTCGTCGCCAATTTCAGCGATTGCCGCCGGTTATACAGACTGCTGTCCAAAAACCGCCGCCGCTCATAATCTTCGCCGCCATAACTGCGCACCACCCGATGTCCGCCGACCAATTCGGAGGTGATATGCGTCATGTCGCCGATCGATTCTTGTATTTTCTTACTGATACGGCGCAGACGTTTACTGACATAACTGACCAACAGCACAATAATCGGCGTGATGGCGACAAAAATCAGCGACAACATCCAATTGGCATAAAACAGATAAATTAACAAACCGATAGCGGTAAAGCCCTCACGCACAAACGTGCGCACCGCATCGGTGGTAGCCTGGGTCACCTGGCCGACATTATTGGTGATCCTCGAAATCATGTAACCGCTGTTATTGGCATCGAAATACGCCGTCGGCAGCCGCGTGTACTGGTCAAAAATCTGACAGCGCAAGGTATGCACGACATTGGTCGACACTTTGGCCAGAAAATAATTGCCCAAA
The DNA here is from genome assembly GCA_030684815.1 of Methylobacter sp. Taxonomy (GTDB): domain Bacteria; phylum Pseudomonadota; class Gammaproteobacteria; order Methylococcales; family Methylomonadaceae; genus Methylobacter_A. The sequence continues at coordinate 5,323 of JAUXXQ010000129.1, forward strand.
TAAGCGCCAATCCCATGTATGACGATTAAGCCGCTGAATAATAACGGCAAATAATACATACCCTCGCGCGACTCGGTTTGCAGTGTGTCGATGATATGTTTGATCAATGCCGCGAATAAGGTTTGCGTGCCCGAATACATCAGGAAACCGACAATACTGACGGCAAAAAGCCAACGGTGCGGCTTCACATAGGCCAACAGACGCTTATATATTTGCGCGCTTCCTTGAGGATTTTTATTCATAATTCTGAAAGTTTCATTCTAAATACTGCGATACGCCTTGTGTCGCCGCGATAAAATCGCGCTGCGCCAGACGCGCCATCAAGCGTTGATAATTAAGGTCTTGCTTGCTTTTATCATAATGCGGATGCCAAAGATGCAGCACCGCGACCGCAAACCGCCCTTCCTTGCGTTTAATGCCGGCATGGATCAGACGGATCACCAGATCGGAATCCTCAAAGCCCCAACCCTCAAACAGCTCGTCAAAACCATTCACCCGCAAAAAATCTTCTTTCCATAGCGCCAAATTGCAGGTCATCGCCTTTTGCCATTTTTCCGCTTGCTGCTTTCTGATTATCCCCAAAGGCAGGCAGATAAAAGCGGAAATCCTGTTGATCTTTTTTTGCAACCAAAGGGAGAGGAAATAACTCAGCGGCTGCCGATGCAGTGGAATTTGCTTGGCAATGACATCCTGAGTCAACGGCTGACTTAACAACACCCTGTTTCCCGGCACGAAATAACCGGATTCGGCCAGCTGCCGGTGCCGGGCAATAAAACCGGCGGGGCAAACACAGTCGCCGTCAATAAACAGCAGATAATCGCCCCGGCTGGCGGCAACCGCCTTGTTGCGGATAGTTCCCGCCCTGAACCCGTTATCTTCGTGATGCACGTAGTGAACCGGCACCGGGCTTTTGGCGCAACAAGCCTGGGCTTGCGCCTGATTGACAGGGCTGGAGCCATCATCGGCAACAATAATTTCAAACGCCGGATCGCACTGGGCAAACACACTGTCCAGGCACAACGCCAATGCCGCTGGCCAGTTATAAGTCGTAATAATGACAGAGATTAAATTCATTGGCCTGACGCTTGCCGGTTTTGCAGTTCCCACAACTTAAGATATTTATAATAAGTGCCTTCGGCATTGGCAATGGCAAGGATAAGCCCTGGCTGCCCATCCAAAAACCCCGCTTTAATAAAATAAGTCCGGATAAATGTCCACAGGCCATGACCGATAGCAGCCGCCAGCGAGCCCCGCTTGCCCGCCGCATTTAAATCCTCGGCGCTGCCGCTGGAATAACGGTTCATCTTTTCCACTACCGAATGATAGTCAAAAAAACTGTAATGGGTCATCGCCTCCTTCAAATGGCCTACCGGGTCCTGCGTGGCCAAATTTGCATGGATTTTATGCTCGGTGAACCTTGCCCTTCCCTTTCGGAACAAACGCCGGGTACGGTCGGGCCACCAGCCTGAATGGCGCATGAAACGGTTCACAAACAAGGAACTGCGTGGCACGTCGAATACGTTAAAGGCATTCCCCTCAATTGCATGACGAATTTCAGCGGCAAGCTGAGGGGTAATGCGCTCATCCGCATCCAGCGAATAGACCCACTCATAGCTTGCCGCATCAATACCCCGGTTTTGCTGGGGGCCGTAACCCGGCCAATCCGTTTCTATAACACGGGCACCCGCCGCCACCGCTAATTTAACAGTATCATCGCTGCTACCGGAATCCAGGACAATCACCTCATCAGCCCAAGCGGCCGACTTTAAGCAATCCTCGATATTACGGGCTTCATTTTTAGTGACAATAACTACACTAAGCATTGCTCTCACCTAATTCAAGTGCTGAAAAACACAAAGCGACCATATAAGCAAACCAGTGCCCCTCAGTATGATCAAACAATGGCGTATTAAATAAGCTGGCAATAACCAATACAGCTAATAACCCTTGAGCCATTTTCTTTTCATTATCAGGAAGTTTCCTTGCATAATAAAATAAACTAATAAGAAAACCCAGATACACTAACAGTCCATATAAACCTAACTGGACAGCAACCATAAGAAATTCATTATGAGGGTTTTTCGTAATAAACGGCTCCCCTACAGAAATTCGTTGATATTCTTTTGCAAAATTACCGGTACCATGGCCTAACAATGGTTTTTCTTTTATCAGTTTTAATGAATATGCCCAAAAAGTATATCGCTGTCCCATAGACGATTCAGTTTGTTCGGGAATGGGCTGAAAATATGCTTTAGTATTAGCAATGCCTTCAATAATCCGATCAGACTTATCAGAAAAACTTAAAAAAAGCATTAGGAATATAACAACCGCACAAACTGCAAATAAACCCTCTTTAACAGAATACCGTTGTATGGCAAATAACAAGAGCAAAGCGACCATAATGACTTGCCCGGTACGGCCTTCAACAACAAAGAAAATATTATGTAGACATAACATAAATAAAATTAAATATAATTTTTTATTATTCTTGTCATCATAATATTTGTGCATAGAAAAAAAAGCAAAGAAAGCGATAAATATACTATGAGTAATTCGGCTCTTAAGGCAAGGATCACCTATATCATTGGGCTCAACAATACCGAAATTCATTAAATATGAAATTAACAAAGTAGCCACCGAAGCGACAATAAAACAATTCCATGCCAAATAGCGATAGTGCTTTGTTATTAAAAATGAAATTAAAATAGGAATAAAATACAATACCCGGTACTTGTTTATCATAAAAAAAGCATCTTTACTTGACGCATCGCCATAACTTAACCCAACAAGAAAACATCCGTATAAAAATAGCGCCCATAATGCGACAGGATATTTATTCAATACTTCAGTAAGGCTTGTAAACCGTTTTGAAACCAACCATAACAAACCTAACAGACCTGACAATACAACTGACAAACTGGTCGATAAGTAAATGGCAATAACAAAAACAGCAATAAAAGCCCCTTCCGATTTAACCGCTACAGCTTGTATTTTATTAAGCGCCTTAACAGCCATTTAACACCCGCCTATATAGGCTAATAGTTTTATTCACCATGGCATCAACAGGCACAAGGCAGAATCTTTTTGGCCATGCGGATTAATGGCATCAATTTTATTTATTAAACAAAATTCTGTATGCACAATATTCATATTGAGCCGCCCCCCACTTGTAATATCGACGAGACAAAATTTTTCACGCTATCAACTGGCATATTATCCAGGCACGCGCTACGGCTTAAACGGTGTCCATCACAGCCTTCCAAATCACACGGCACACAATCGCCCGCGCCTTGCACGAAGCAAATATTATTGACCTGTTGATTGCCCTTTTTAACAAAGGGATTAACGTTTTCCTGATAACAAAAAGGGAACGGCGCCCATTTTACCGGGTTAGTCGGCCCATAAAGCGCAATTACCGGAACCCCGGTTGCCGCCGCCAGATGGGTGATGCCGGTATCAGGGCCGATATATAATTTCGCCCGTGCAATAATATGCGCCAGCTGCGCCAGCGAAGTCCGACCCGCCAGATTAACCGTATCATCGGGCAATTGGCACTGGATATTGGCGACATAATCGATTTCCTCCTGCGCCATGCCGCCGGACAGCACCAGCCTTAAACCCCGTTCATTAAGGAACCGCCCCACGTCAAGCCAGCCGTCTACCGTCCATTGTTTGTATGTCCACTGCGGATACGGATGCAACACCGCATAACCTTCATCATCCGCCAAAAAAGGCCATTGCCGCATCAACTGCGATGTGTCGGTCATTTGCGGCGGAACCAAGGCAAAACATCGCGGCACATCAATCAAATCCAGCAATTTCAAATGCTGCAAAACCGTATGCGTGTTGTCATTGTCAAACTCTGTCCAGTATTGGACAAAAAAACGTTTCCACCAGCCCGTGCTGTTTTTCGGCGGCACGGCGGCAACCCGCAATGGCGCGGCAAGCAAAGCGTATAAAAAAGGACGGTCTCCGGTTTGGGTGGCGATGGCAAGATCGTACTGCCGAAATAATTGCCCCGCCAATTGCCGATAATCGGCAAACGCAGGACGGTTAGGCGTGGTAATAACACGGTCAATATCGGGATTGCCTTCGAGCATGGCGGCCGTGTTGCAAAACACCAGCACATCCAGCTGTGCGTCCGGATACGCCTGCCGCAAAGAATGCAATAACGGGGTGGTCAACAGCACGTCGCCCAGGTATCGCATAGCGATAACCAGGATTTTTTTTGGCTGAAGCGGCAAAGCCGGATAACTTTTCATTGAGCGGACAGGTTCAATTATTAGCCGCTCCCGCCATTAAAACATCAGCAGCGACACTCTGTTTACGATAAAACATCAAACACCTGTTCAGGCGTGATGCCGGTCAGGCAATGGCTATGCCCTAGCGGACATTCGCGTTTAAAACAGGGCGCACAGTCGAGGTTCAATGAAATAATATGCGCCTTGTCGTTTAATGGCGGGGTAAAACCCGGATCGGATGAGCCGTAAATGGCAATGAGTTTTTTGTCCAGCGCAGCGGCAACATGCATCAGACCGGAATCGTTGCTAATGACAGCCGTCGCCAGCGACATCAAATCCACCGCTTGGGCAAGTGACGTCCTGCCGGTAAAATCGGTGCACACCCCGGACGTTTCGCTATTGATTTGCGCCGCATCTGCCTGGTCTTTAGCCGAACCAAACAGCCAGACTTGCCAGCCTTGGGCGATTTTTTGCCTTGCGACTTCGGCGTAATACTCAATAGGCCAGCGCTTTGCCGAGCCATATTCGGCACCGGGGCATAAGGCCAATATGTTTGCCGAGGCGGTATTTACCCTCAGCTTGAATTGTTCAATAACCGCTTGTTGCTGGTCTTTTTTGATCATTAACGCAGGTTGTGGGCAGACCGGCGGCATCGGCGCATCGGTGGGCAAGCCCAGAGCGACGAAACGTTGCACAGTCATGGCTAACACCTTTTTATCCAGTTTTCTGATGTCGTTGAGCAAACCCCAGCGGCATTCGCCAAGGTAACCGGTACGGACGGGAATATTGGCAAAAAAAGGTGTCAGTGCAGATTTCCACGAATTTGGCAGCAAAATAGCCTGGCCGTAGCGTTCCGGACGCAAACTCCGCCCCAGTTTGACACGTTCGAGCAATCCCAACCGGCCGCGCGGCAGCGGCATGGCAATGGCTTTACTCACCTCAGGCATTCTTTCCAGCAGGGACAATGTCCAGGACGGTGCCAACACATCAATTTGACAATCCGGATGGGTATTTTTCAGGGCAATAAACAGGCTTTGCGCCATCACCATATCGCCGACCCAGGATGGGCCGACGACGAGAATCTTGGGATATTTTTTCAAAGTTTTACGTTGTTATGCATAACCGGGATTCACAGCCGTTAGCCTTAAGCCACGTAAGTCAACCAGTCGGCATGATCGTCCCGACGGCCATGCACATAGTCGAAATACAGCGACTGCAATTTTTCCGTGACCGGCCCGCGGCTGCCGGAACCGATGACGCGGTTATCCAGCTCTCTGATTGGCGTCACTTCAGCCGCCGAACCGGTGAAAAACGCTTCATCGGCGACATAAATTTCATCACGGGTGATGCGTTTTTCGATCACTTCATAGCCTTGCTCCCGGGCAATGGTAATGACCGAATCGCGGGTGATACCTTCCAATGCCGAGGTCGTTTCAGGCGTGTAGATTTTGCCGTTGCGCACGATAAACAGGTTTTCGGCGCTGCCTTCCGCCGCGAAACCTTCATGATCCAGCATCAGCGCTTCGTCATAGCCATTGGACAAGGCTTCCTGCAACGCCAGGATGGAATTGATGTAATTGCCGTTGGCTTTGGCTTTGCACATGGTGCTGTTGTGGTGGTTACGGACATAGGACGAGGTGCGGATACGAATACCGTGCTCGATGCTGTCCGCACCCAAATAAGCACCCCACGACCAGGCAGCAACCATGACGTGAACTTTTAAATTATCAGCCCGAAGCCCCATACCTTCGGAACCGTAAAAACACATGCTGCGGATATAAGCGCTGTCCAAATTGTTTTTGGCAACCGCATCACGGTGCGCCTGATTCAGCTGGTCTTTATCGAAAGGCATCTTCATGTTCATGATATGCGCCGAACGGAACAGCCGGTCGGTATGTTCCTGCATCCTGAAAATCGCCGTGCCTTTTTCCGCATGATAGGCGCGTATGCCTTCAAACACGCCCAAACCGTAGTGCAAGGTATGCGTCAACACATGGACTTTAGCGTCGCGCCACTCAACCCACTTGCCATCCAGCCAAATAACGCCATCTCTGTCGTCCATCGTCATTGTTGTTTCTCCAATATTAATGTTTAGTAACTATTACGTCGTTATCCACAAGTGGATAAAATTTATTCCATATATTCACGCCAAATCCGCTCGACTTCAGCGCTTATTTTGGCCACTTCGGACTCGGCTATCACCGCCTTATCGCCCTGCAAGACCTGTTTATGGCCAAAATCGCGGTAACTGCAATAGGCGGTCTTTAGCGTTAAGGCATCGGCTTCCGAGATAAAACCCTGCGCCTGCAAACCTTCCAATAACCTGACATTGTCGGTGTAAGTGGTTAGCGCAGGATTAAGGGACGCCTGATCCAAAACGCCGAATTGTACTATAAACTCAATATCAGCAATACCGCCTTTGCTTTGTTTTAAGTCAAACGTGTCCTTAGCGGTAGTGGCCAGCGCCTCACGCATTTTCTCGCGCATCTCGCGAACTTCCGTTTTCAACGTCTCAGTCTCTCTGGGCTGGCTCAAAATCCGGCTGCGTATCGCTTCGTACTGCGCCTTCAATTGTGCATCACCGGCAATAAAGCGCCCTCTGACCAAGGCTTGCAATTCCCAGGTCCAAGCTTGATTTTTCAGATACTCTTCGTAGGCGTTGATATGGCAAACCAGCAAACCGGAATCGCCGTTCGGGCGCAAACGCATATCGACTTCATAAAGCACGCCGGACAGCATCTTGGTGTCGAGTATATGCCGTACTTTCAGCCCTAAGCGGCCGTAAAACTGGGCGCAGGCAATCGGCTTTTCGCCTACAGGACGTAGGCGAGGGGCGTGAGCAGGAGCGGAAGCTTCACCATCAGTCATCGCATGACCGTCCGGGCAATCGTACAAAAACACCAAATCCAAATCCGAGCCATAACCCAGCTCGATGCCGCCGAGCTTGCCAAAACCAATGACCGCAAAGTTGATCGACGCATTGTCGGTCGCAGGCGGCAGGCCATGTTTTTCAACCAACATCAGCCAGGCGCGCTCAACCACATGACCGACAATGCTTTCGGCGATATAAGTCAGATAATCGCTGACCACCATCAACGGGATGGCGCCCATAATATCGGCGGCCGCCACCCGCAGCACATTTAACTGCTTGAACTGGCGCAACACCACCATTAATTGCTCAAGATCCTGAATCTCAATCGAGGCCAACAAAGCCTTAAGCTGCGTATCCAAATCGGCCTTTTTCAGCGGCTCGTATAACGAGCGGGTATCGAGCAATTCGTCAAATAACACCGGATATTGCGATAAATAAGTGCAAATCCACGGACTGGCCGAAGACAATTTAATCAGCTGCGCCAAAGCGCCGGGATTTTCCGCCAATAGCGACAAATACACATTGCGCCCCGCGACCGCCTCGAACAAACCCAGCATCCGCAGTAAAGTCTCGTCAGCATTATCAACAGACTGCATCGCCGCGATCAGTTGCGGCATAAGCCGATCCAACACACCCGCGCCTTTGCTGGTCAAGCGCCGGATTGCGGCTGAATGTTTAAACGCTTTGATGGCGGCCAATATCGCATCGGCATCCTGAACGCCGACATTTTTTAAACACCCGATTAATTCAGCGTCATCGGCAACACCCATCCAGATTTTTTCCGTTTGCGCCGAGCCGTCCGCATCTTCCGGTTTCGACAACGAAAAAACCTGCTCGAAAACCGCATGCACCTGTTTTCTCACCTGGTCCAGCGCCTGTTTAAAACCGGCCCAATCGGCATAATCCAGCGAATAGGCCAGAATTTCCTGAGCCGGCGCGTCGGTCGGCAAATCGTGGGTTTGCCTGTCCTGATATTGCTGTATATGGTTTTCCACCCGGCGCAAAAAACGGTAGGACTGCTGTAATTGCCCAGCATCTTGTTGCGACAACAGCTCCATTTCACCGAGCAAGTGCAACACCTCCAGAATAGGCCGGATTTGCAGCGCCTTATCGTTGCCGCCACGTATCAGCTGAAAAGCCTGGCCGATAAATTCGATTTCGCGGATACCGCCCGGCCCGAGCTTGATATTTTCCATGCGGTCTTTACGGCGCAATTCCTGGGTAATTTGCACCTTGAGCGAGCGCAGCTCTTCAAACGCGCCATAATCCAGATAGCGCCGATACACAAACGGCCTGAACATCGCCATTAACTGCGAGCCGGTTTTAAAATCCCCGGCAACCTGGCGCACCTTGATCATCGCGTAACGCTCCCATTCCCGCGCCTGGGTCTGGTAATAATTTTCCATGCCGTCGAAGGTCATGATAATCGGGCCGCTGTCGCCGTAAGGGCGCAAGCGAATGTCGGTGCGAAACACAAAACCGTCCACGGTGATTTCATCCAAGACCCGCACCAAATTGCGGCATAATTTGGTAAAAAATTCGCCGTAACTGGTTTCTTTCCTATCCGGCAACACGCCGTCTTCGGCATAGGCAAAAATCAGGTCGATGTCAGATGAATAATTCAGTTCGTAAGCACCCAGTTTGCCCATGCCCAGCACCACAATCTGTTGCGGCGACCCATCGGCCAATAACGGCGTGCCGCGCAGTTCAGTGGCTTCCTGATACAGAAAATCCAGCGCGTACTGGATACAGGCATCGGCCAGATGCGACAAATCGCCCAGCGTTTCCACCAACTCAGCCCACCCAGCCAAATCCCGCCAAGCTATCCTGACCATTTCCCGACGCCGGAAATGGCGCAGTTTAGTCATTAACTCGGCTTGCGAAGCAACCGGCGTTTGCGCCAGTTTTTCGGCATAAGCGCCGTCATCATAACAAGCCGACAAATCGCCGGAGTTGAACAAATCGGCCAGCAGTTCCGGCTTGCGGCCACAGCTTTCGGCAACAAACTGGCTGCAACACCAAACCTTAACCAGAGCGGCATTAAAAACCGGTGTTGGCGTGACAATGAGGTCTGCAACCTGCCCATGCCATGTTGTCAAGGAGGCTGTAACCGCAGCCCGCAGCCCATCAGGCAATGCGGCAAATTCGGGTTCAAGGTTTTTAATAAAAGACATGGGGCGGTATTATCAAGAAAAAACCGCCATGATAACGAAAACAGACCGGGAAGGAATAGCGCTATTTGCGTTTGCAGCCATTGACATTAGCCGCTATTTTCAAGGGGATGTTTGTGCGGCAACTCAATATCAATTATCACGCCCGCTTCCGGGTCGTTAAAAACCGCGTCGTCCAATTCATTTTCGCCGCGAGCGACAATGCAGGTCACCGCCGCATCGCCGGTGACATTAACAGCCGTGCGCACCATATCCAACAACCTGTCGACACCTAAAATCAACCCGATACCTTCTGCCGGCAAACCGACTTGGTTAAATACCATCGCCAACATGATTAAACCGACGCCCGGCACACCCGCTGTGCCAATCGATGCCAAAATCGACATACCAACCACTGTTGCATAGTCACCAAGCCCCAAGTCTATGCCATAAACATTGGCGATAAAAACCGTGGCCACGCCTTGCATAATGGCAGTGCCGTCCATGTTAACGGTGGCGCCCAGCGGAATGGTAAAAGCGGCGGTGGCATTATTGACGCCCAACCGTTGTTCCACAACTTGCAAGGTCACAGGGATAGTGGCATTGGAACTGGCAGTGCTGAAAGCGAAAATATGTGCCGGACGCATTTTTTTGATAAAAACAAGCGGGTTCAGTTTAGCGAACAGCACCAACAACAGGCTGAGCGTCCCGAAAGCATGCAGCAATAAAGCCGCAATAACGACGCTAAAATAACCGATCATCGGTACAATTAAGCCGAAGCCTTGCTCGGAAAAAGTTTTCGCCATCAAACAAAACACACCTACCGGGGCAACATCCATGACCAGCGTGACCACTTTCATCATCACTTCATTGAGCTTTTCGGCCAATTGGTTCAGCTCCCGGCCAATGTCCCCGCACATCAGCATGGCTATCGCAAACACAATCACGAAGAAAATAATTTGCAGCATATTGCCTTCAGCAAAGGCATGGATCGGGTTACTGGGCACGATATTGGCAAGCACATCGGTTAGCGGCGGTGCGGGCGGCGGGATAAAGGCATTGACGGACGCCACCCGCTCAAAGCCCTGACCGGGCGCGACAATAATGGCGATCAATAAGGCCAGCACAATCGCCATGCCGGTGGTTAGGACGTATAAAGCGAAGGCTTTAACGCCAATGCGCCCTAACACACTGACATCGCCAATGCCGCAAACGCCGCAAATCAGCGAGAATATCACCAACGGCACCACCAGCATTTTCAAGGCATTGACAAAAGCCGCGCCAACGACATAAAACAGCCCGTCAACCAGATAGCTTTGCAACCAAGCGACTTCGCTGAAAAAGACATTAACCACGCTACCCAAAAGCAATCCGAGCATCATCGCAATCAATATTTTGCTGGAAATGGAGGTTTTTTTTATCATTATTGTTTTTGTTGTCATAAAGACTTTCTATCGACGAACAGGGCGGGGGAAGTTGTGGGAGCCGCTACCCGGCCGCGAACAGTGCCATTATTCGCGGCCGGGTGGCCGCTCCCACAATGGTTATCACTAACAACACCGCTTAATCCCGTCCCATTTTTCATCTTGCCACTGCTTAAAAAAAGCGGCCTTAGTTAACGGCGTTTCAGCAGGATGATGCGCGGCGTGATGTTGCAAATAGCGCTCATAAGCGTCGTCACCGGAAAGATGGCGCACACCTCGCCAAAATGCTTTGACCTTGCTAAGCATCAATCACGCACCCAATCTTCAACCAAACGACTGGGGCTGTGCGGGGATTCAGCCAGCGGCAACACCGGTTTTCCGGCCAGATAACGGCTGCAAACGCGCAGCATATCAAGCACGATCAGCCACAACAAAGCCACAAAAAATAGCGTCAGCCAAGCATCCAAATGCAGATTGAAGATCAAATGCGGCGCGATAGCCGCTTTTTCCGGCGGCAACACGCCTGCCGCCAGCTTGCCCGACAAATCGTTGGCCGCCGCAAAGAAACCGATACGGATATTGTCGCTGGTAAGTTTCTCCCAAGCCGCAGAACTGGTAATAATGACCAGCCACGTCAACGGCAACCCGGTTACCCAGGCGTAGTTGAGCTTGCCGGATTTAACCAAAATACCGGTCGCCACACACAACGCAATCGCCGCCAGCATTTGATTGGCAATGCCGAACAGCGGCCACAAAATATTGACCCCGCCATTCGGATCAATCACGCCGATGTACAAGAAATAACCCCAAGCCGACACCACCAACGCACTGGTCAAAACCACCGACGGCGTCCACGAAGTCTCGCCCAATTTCGGCCAGATATTGCCCAGCATGTCCTGCAACATAAAGCGCCCCACGCGGGTTCCGGCATCCAGCGTGGTCAGGATGAAAATGGCTTCAAACATGATGGCGAAGTGATACCACAAGGCCAACATACCCTCACCGAACGCACTGCCGAAAATGCTCGCCATGCCGACCGCCAGCGACGGCGCGCCTCCGGTTCTGGCGAACAAAGTCGCCTCACCCATTTGCTTGGCCAACAACTGCATCTGCTCGACAGTGACCGGAAAGCCCCATGAGGAAATAACGGCAACGGCTTCGGCAGCATCCTTGCCGACCACGCCTGCCGGGCTGTTAATCGCAAAAAACACACCGGGTTCAAGCACCGTCGCCGCTATCATCGCCATCATCGCGACAAAAGATTCCAACATCATGCTGCCGTAACCGATCATGCAGATATCGCGTTCATTGCTCAGTAATTTCGGCGTAGTGCCGGACGCAATCAGCGCGTGAAAGCCTGAAATCGCGCCGCAAGCGATAGTAATGAACATAAACGGAAACAACTTGCCGCCGAAAATAGGCCCGGTACCGTCGATGAACTGCGTCATCGCCGGCATTTTTACCGTCGGCTGCAGCATAATAATCGCCACCGCCAGCAAGCTGATGGTGCCCAATTTAATGTAAGTCGACAGATAATCGCGTGGCGCCAGCAGCAACCAGACCGGCAAAATCGCGGCGGCAAAACCGTAAGCCATCACCCACCACGCCAGCGTCAAACCGTCGTGGTCGAACCAAACGCGCAAACTAGGATTCTCATCAATCCAGCCGCCAGCGGCCACCGACAACAGCAATAAAGCCACGCCCAACGCAGACGCCTCCAACACCTGACCGGGGCGGAAATTGCGCATATACAAACCGACTATCATTGCAATCGGGATGGTCGCCGATACCGTCGCCGTCGCCCACGGGCTGTGTTTCATTGCATTGACCACGACCAACCCCAGCACCGCGATTAAAATAATCATAATCGCAAAGGTGCCGATCAGCGCCGCCGTGCCGCCCAATGCGCCCAGCTCGTCACGCGCCATTTGCCCCAAACTTTTAGCATCGCGCCGTGTCGACAAAAACAGCGTTACCATATCCTGAACGCAACCGCCCAGCACCGCACCGAACAAAATCCACAAAGTACCCGGCAAATAACCGAACTGCGCAGCCAGCGTCGGCCCGACCAAAGGCCCAGGGCCCGCAATCGCGGCAAAATGGTGGCCGAACACGATCCATTTATTGGTTGGCACAAAATCGCGGCCGTTATCCAAGCGCTCGGCCGGTGTCGCCCGCGTTTCATCAACCACCAGCACAGTGGCGGCAATCCAGGCAGCATAAAAGCGGTAGGCAATCGCATAAACGCACAGCGCGGCAGTGACAAACCACAGCGCGTTAATGTCCTCGCCGCGATTTAACGCGATACCGCCGACCGCTGCCGCGCCCAGCGCGGCTATTACTAGCCAGGCAGTGTTTTTTAACAGGTTATTCATGATTCGACTTCTTGTTAGGCCTTAGCCGCAAAACTATGCACCCAAACCAGCGCATCCTCATTCCAGGTCATGCCCGCGTGCATTTTCAAAATAATGTCCCGGTACATCTCCAGACTGGGATAACCCTCAGCCTGCGCATCGTCATCGGTCATGTCGCCCAAACGCTGGCGTTTCAAATCAGTCACTACAAACGTCATGCCATCCAAATCAAAGGTTTCACCAGGCCAACCGTAAACGCCATCGCGGCGCTGCTGTGTTTTCATCCCGGCTTTGGTCGCTTCGACCAATTTTGCGTGCGTCACCAGACGGTCTATCGAACAGGTTTTTTCGGGGTAAGCGTCCATTATCAGATCCTAACTAAAAAAAGAATTTATTGTACACCAAGGCGTTGTCTCCTGAGCCGCCCGGTTCCGGTCATTTTTTAACTATTGCCTAAATTAATGCTGAGATTAGCCGATAGCTGGAGACGAGCCGATTTTTCTTTAAAGGGGTAACGCTAATGATCATTAAAAGTTCCGCCATCCAATTAAACAGCCAGCATCAGTCCCTGAAGCACACGGAAAGATCCGAATCATTGCGTTTCTGGAGAACCGAGGAGGCACCGACAAACAGGGCTAATGCCAACAGACGGGATGTGGCGGCAGACAAACTGAGCCTGAGCAACGCCGCCAAACCGGCTCAAACCGCCCAAACCGAACCGCAGGAAATAGACCTTGAGGAAGCGCTGGACGCCCCCCAAAGCCTCAAACTAATGATTATCAGAAACATGGTTAAAGCCATAACTGGGCACGACTTCAAACTGATGTCGCCGTCTGAACTCACCAGCAAGAAAGATAAAGGCATCGGCACTGCCACAATTGATATGCCGGCAGAGCCGCCTGGGCAACGGCCGCCTTCAGCGGGTTTCGGTTTGGTTTATGAGCAGCGCACCCTGCATCAGGAATCGGAGAAAACCAGTTTTTCCGCCACGGGTCAGATCAAAACCGCAGACGGGAAAACCATCGATTTTTCCCTGCAATTGAACATGAGCCGCCAATTCCGCCTGGAAACCAGTTTGACCATCACCGCAGGCGACCCGGAAAAAATCGACCCACTGGTCATTAACTTTAACGGCAATGCAGCGGAACTGTCGGAAACGCGCTTTGAATTCGATCTTGATGCCGACGGCACCCCCGAGCAAATTGCCATGCTAAAGCCGGGCAGCGGCTTTCTGGCCTGGGATAAAAATAATGACGGCGTGATTAACGATGGTTCCGAACTGTTCGGCCCGACCACCGGAAAAGGTTTTGCCGAACTGGCCCAGCATGACAGCGACGGCAATGGTTTTATTGATGAAGCCGACCCAATTTATAGCCAGTTGAGAATCTGGCAGCGCCATGAAGACGGCAGTGAGCAATTGATGGCACTAGGCGACAAAAACATAGGCGCCATTTATCTTGGGCACGTCAGCACGCCGTTTCAATTGCGTGGCGCCAACAACCAGTCACTAGGAGAAATCACCGATACCAGCATTTATTTAACCGAAGACGGCAAAGTCGGCACCATCCAGCAAATTGATTTTAGCGTTTAGCTGCTTTACATTTTTAGCGTTGCCATATCAATACCTTATCTAGCCGCGACGCAGGCGTCGCGGCTAGAAACCGTGCAACACATGGTAACAAGCCAATCAACCTTTCGGCGGCACATAGCCTTCAGGCATATCATTATTGCCCTCAAACAAAAACTTACTGCGCTCTTCGGCCAAAAACTCCCGGGCTTTTGGATCGAAACTGGCCAATTTACCCTCATTAATCAACATGGTTTGTTTTGCCAACCATTCTTTCCAAGCCTGTTTGGAAACTTTTTCAAATATTTCCTGGCCCCTAATACCTGGAAATGGCGGTGCATCAAGGCCTTCGGCTTCTATGCCCAATTTTACGCAGTGAACCAGTCTAGTCATTTTATTCCCATCTGTAATTGCAATAACTGCTTAATCGGCGCAGCTAAACCCAGCCTATTAAGCTGGTCAGCTTTATACCAGACAGTTTGATTGGCTTCCATCACAAAATCGTTAGGGTTATTGGTTTGTATCAGCAGCGGCGTGTAGTCCAAATGATAATGGGAAAAAGCGTGGCGTTGGCAGGGTAGCCGCTGTTGCTTGGCAATATGGAACTGCCTCGCCACACACCAATCGTGTGCGGCGGCCATGCTGTCGAATTCCGGCAGGCTCCATAAGCCGCCCCAGATGCCGGTTGGCGGCCTTTTTTCCAGTAATATCTGCTCGTCATCATTACGCAGCAATAAAAAAACAAGCTGCTTAACCGGCAGGCTTTTGGCCGGTTTCGGCGTTGGAAAGGCCGCCACATTATCGCCAAGTCGAGCTAAACAATCGTCATGCAGCGGGCACGCCGGACACGCCGGTTTGCTGCGGGTACACACGGTGGCGCCCAAATCCATCATCGCCTGCGTGTAATCGGCGACCCGTTCTGTTGGCGTCAGGCGGGCGCTGATCGCCCACAGCTGTTTATTCACCGCGCTGTTGC
Source organism: Methylobacter sp. (assembly GCA_030684815.1). Lineage (GTDB taxonomy): Bacteria > Pseudomonadota > Gammaproteobacteria > Methylococcales > Methylomonadaceae > Methylobacter_A. The sequence continues at coordinate 20,907 of JAUXXQ010000129.1, forward strand.
CCGGCCAACCGGAAACCGCTTTAAAGCGGCTGAGCACTCGTTTAACGTTGCCATCGAGAATCGGCTGACGGCTGTTAAAAGCGATGCTCAAAATCGCCCCCGCCGTTGACAAGCCGATGCCGGGCAATGCAATCAATCCGTCCAATGTATCGGGAAAACGCCCTTGTTCGGCTACCAGCTGCGCGCTTTTGTGTAAATTGCGGGCACGGGCATAATAGCCAAGACCCGACCACAGATGCAGCACGTCATCAACCGGCGCGGCGGCCAAACTGGCGACATCGGGGAAGCGGGTTACAAAAGCATTGAAATAAGGGATAACCGTGGTGACCTGAGTCTGCTGCAACATGGTTTCGGAAAGCCAGACGCGGTAAGGCGTCAGTTCCTGTTGCCAGGGCAAGTCTTTACGTCCGTGCTGGTCAAACCAGGCGAGGACTTTTTGTTGGAAAATGGCGGGGAGCATGGGTTTAAGGTTCAAGGTGAAAATGAGTAGTTTCTCATTAATGGCAAGGTCAAAAGATTTTTACCACGAAGCTCACGAAGAATAAAACTTCAAATCTGTTGATGAAAGCTAGTCGCGACTAAAGTTATAATAAATTGATTTATATTGGGTTATTTAAAAACTCGAACATCAAGTATCAGGTTCTGAATTTTAAAATTACAACTTTAACAGTATTCATCTGAATGTTTGTTCGTTTTTAATAATGATGTATATTTCAATACCTTCGCCAAGCGGCTGTACTCATCTTGTAAAGTAAAACAAATAGTTATGATTTTATTTTTGCGTATACAAGCTGTTTCCCGATTAAAAATTACTTCAGGGTTTGCCCAGATGAATTTTTAATCAACTTTGACCAAAATAGACAGTTATAACTTCATGTTTTACCTCGAACAACTGGCATCGATTTTTGGCGAAGGTATTGATATTTTTCTTTTACATTATTCATAGGAATTTATATCAAAATATAGTCATTCATTACACATAGCAAAGTGCGATTTTTCTACGGTATAACAAAAAAATTGAAAAAACGCAGGCTCCAAGTATACTTTTAGCACTTTCGACTTAATTGCGAAAGGAGCATTGAGAGTTGGCAATGCTATACGAACGCAGAGCTGATGTAAGACTAATCCAATTTATTGGGGCAGCAATTGGCGTTGAAGCGTTTAGATGAACATAGGATACTTTTCTATGGAATTCACAACTATTACAATTGCTATCAAATAAAACACAATTGATAAAGTTATGAAGACAGATATTATCACTACCCGCCTTGAGCATGACCTCAAGGTAGAATTTACCCACATTTGTGCAGAAGTTGGGTTGAACCCGTCACAAGCAATCAAATTATTTGCCAAGGCTGTCATTAATCATGGTGGCATTCCGTTTGAACTAAAAGCCAAACAGCCCAATAGCCTCAGTATTCAAGCCATGCAGGAGTTGGCGCAAGGCCAGGGTCATAAAGTAGCCGACATTCGCGATTTGTTTTAAATTTTTTGAAAAAATATAATACAAACCAACTATTTATAGGGCTAGTTGCGACGCCTACGTCGCAACTAAAGTTCGCTCTGCACCTATTCCTCTTTTTTCTTCCTTTTCAAAAAATGCTTTAACAAATCGCCCACCTCGACACCTATTTTCTTATCCACTTTATCGATTAACTTATCAATTTTGGCTTTATTTTTCTCGGTCAATAATGACGCGATGTCGATGCGGTAAGTCGGCTTGCTGAGTGTCCCGGCAACATGAATGCCGACAGTGCCTTTAACCGGTTTTTCTGCGCCGGCGTCGGCATTGAGCAGTTGGGCATTGATTTTGTAAGCCAGTGCCTCGGAAATCAGGTTGACGTTGCCTTTGCCATCCACCCGCAATTTCGCCGATTTCCCAATAAAATCATCATTTTGCAAGATGCCGTTGGCAATGCTGGCGCTGCCGCCCATTTCCGAAAACAGCGTCTGATCCTGTTTATAATCCGCCGCCAACTCCGTGCCTTTAAGTCGCGCTTTGCCCTCATCAATCAGCTTTTGCAGATTGAAACCTTTAATCACCGAATCCTTAATCAAAAAATTCAACCGCCCTTTGACTGACGATTTTAATTCATCGGCTTTTTGCCCCTGCCCCTGCAATTGCACCGATGCGTTAATCAGACCGCTCATCCACGCCTTGCCCCGGTAATCTTTCAACAAGGGCTCAAGCTGTACCTGCTCCATTTTTTCGTTGACCGCCAACACCGGCTTGTCGCCGCGTTTATCCAGATTGAGGTCGCCGGAATAATGACCCTGATAAAACTGCTTAATGCTTTGTTGCGAAGTTACCACGCCGTTTTTGGTGTTCAGTTTAACCTGCACATCCTGCAGGATTAAATCTTTGACTTTTAGCTTGCCCAGCGTGACTACGCCATCGGCATTGAGCTTTCTCAATGTTTCAACCGGCAGCGCAGAAAAACCGGCCGCCAGCAATAGGGCAGGGCTGGCTATCGGTTTGGACGCTTTATGGGTCGGCGATAAATAACGGTCGAGATCAAGCGTATCAATAGCCAAGCCGAAACGGATAGCCGTCTGGGCAAAATCTCGCACACTGACCGAGCCTTTGATTTGGCTGTCGTCCAGCACGAGCAGCAGATTTTGCAGCTCCGCCGATTCGGCGGTCGCCACTACATCGAAATTAAGTGCCAGCTTGCTTAGCGCCTGCTTATCCTGCATAACGGGGCGCTTGATGTCCAGTTGCTGCATGAGCTGAACAAGGTTCAACGGCGCGAGACTGACCGGGCCTTGAAACGACGGTTTGTCCTTAATCCCGCTGCCGTTTAAATCGGCAGACAGCGCCATCTCGCCCGATTTCAGCAGCAAGGCGGAAATCTTGGCGGTTTGCTGCGTCATATCCAGCGCCACATCGGCAATGGTTAACGCCGCCGTTTGCGTTTTAGCGGGAATGTTTTCGCCTGATACGCTTAACTGCAAATCGCTTTGGTGCAAGGCGAACTTATCGAGTGCTTCATTAGCCGTCAGTTCGGTGTTGAATTTGATTGTTTGGCTCGATTGCGATTTTTTGTCCAAGACCTTGAGAGAAGCGCTAACACCAACCGGCTCATTGAACACGAAGGCATCGGAATTTAGATTAAGCTCGGTGAATTCAAGCTGCCGGCCGTTTTTTTGGTCATGCCAATTAATCCGTGCGTTTTCAACAGCCATGCCGCCGATAGCAAAAGCCGCCTGCGTTGTAGCCGGTAAAGACGCCCCATCGGATTGGCCGGGTGTTGTTGTCGGCGCGATTTTTGGGCGGTTTAAATCGTCCCAGTTAGCCCCCCCTTCCGGATTCCGCACCAGATTAACAACCAAGCCTTTTAAAACAATGCGGCTGATTTCTATTTTCTTTGACAGCAGCGGCCATAACAGCAGATTAATCTCGCCCTCTTCCAAGGTTGCAAAAGGCTGGCCGTCGAACCCCGGCGCATTGCTCAAGCTCATTTTTCCGGTCGAAATATGAGCGCCGGGAAACAGCGACAAAGTCAGATCGCCATCCAGCGTCAAATCGCGACCGGTCTTGTCCTTAACCACAGCGGCCAATTCAGGTTTGAAATCATTAGGGTCGATGACAAATGGCAGGGTGGCGGCAGCGGCGATCAGTAGCAAAACCGCTAGGGCACAGGTCGATAAAATAATTTTAAGCGGTTTTCCCACGCAATTCTCCTTGCGAAAATGAATCAGGGGCGAGATGAAGTATTTAAAGCTATTTCTTAAAAAGGATAGCCCTAAATAATTGTCCACGAAAGGCACGGAATTTTCGTGGCTTTCGTGATTTTCGTGGGCTCTATTTTTCTACAACCGCGTAGGCCGGAATAAGGCTACCCAAGCGTAACGCTCGAAAAGCCCTATTCCAGCCTACAGGACTAATATTCAATGGGCTTTTATTTAAACCTGCACGGCGGCAACAACAAACTTATTTCGCCCCAGTTGTTTGGCGGAATATAAAGCATCGTCCGCCTGCTTTATCAAGTCATCGGAGGTCATGCCTGGAAAGGGAATCATACAGGCAATGCCAATACTCACAGTAACTACATCGCTGACCGTAGAATATTCATGCGCTATTGCCAAAGCCTGAAGGGCCGCTTGAATAGCCTCCGCAATAACAACCGCACCGGTTTGGTCAGTACCCGGCAAAATCACGACAAATTCTTCCCCACCATAACGGGCGGCTAAATCGGCAGGACGTGAAACGACTTTTTCTAACGTTTGCGCCATTTGAATTAAACAATCATCACCTTGCAGATGCCCATAATTGTCGTTATATAGCTTGAAATAATCGACATCTAACATCAATAAAGAAAAAGGCTGTCGTTCGCGCTGCAAACGTTGCCATTCTTTTGCCAAAAAACCATCAAAACAGCGGCGATTGGCAATTTTTGTCAAGCCATCCAAATGCGCCAATAATTGTAATTCATGGTTAGCTTGCTGCAACTCCAATTCCATTTTTTTACGGATGGTAATATCGCCGATGGTAATAGCGAAACCATCGCCTAATTTCACCGCAACAAAATGATACCAACACGATTCGCCGAGCGGGTAATAAAAGTCGTTTTCTAAAGGCTCACCGCTTTCTACGAGAGCAATAAAGTGCGGCAAAAGATCAGCATTAATCTGATTAATAAAATCTTTAAAAATTAATCGATTTGTTATTAATTCTTCTGTATTTTTATTAAATGCCTCGGCAATAATGGCATTGGCAACTAAACAACGGAAATCTTCAATTTCACCCGTTTGTAAATTGCGCACTGCCTGCAAAGCGGCAATACCATTTAAAGCACTATTTAACACGCTGGCGAGTAATGCTTCAGCTTCCTGGCGTTTGCACACTTCTTCCTGTAATGCGTTTTTTTGCCGTTGAATAACCAGTTGGCTTTCGGCGCGCGCCACCACTTCTTCAATATGAAAAGGCTTGGAAATATAATCAACGCCGCCGCATTCAAAGGCTTTTACCTTGTCAAACGTATCGTCTAAGGCACTGATAAAAATAATCGGAATATCGCGTAATTTTTCATCCGCTTTGATAGCCGAACAGACTTGATAACCATCCATTTCGGGCATTTGAATATCCAGAAAAATTAAATCAGGCTGTTTAACAGCCAGCGTTTTTAACGCCATTCTGCCGCTGGTCACACTACGAACGGTGTAACCGAGTTGAGTTAACAATTCACTGAGCAATTGTAAATTTTCAGGTAAATCATCGACTAAAAGAATGGTGCCTTTGCAATGAGTGGGTTTGGTCATCGTGATATTTTAATTAGATCCATTGTCTGAATACTATGCAGGCCTTCCAGGTTTTTAAAACCTGGAAGGCCTAAATTACAATTTATCGATGTGAGCAATATTAATTATCACCAATAACGGGTTCAATCAAATCAATAATCTGCTCAAATTGAAACTTCCGTACCATTTTAGTCAATATATTAATGATGACAGTTTCAGTCTCAGGAACAGCTTGGAGCAAGGCTAAAACGGCTTCGCTATCGGCTTCTAAAGCCGCCTCGAACAATTCCATCAGCCATTCCTGCGGCATGATTTGTAAATCTGCCGACGTTAATGATATATCAATTAGGTCACAGCTCTCATATACTGTCGTTTTATAAATGAACTGCACTCCCAAATGTTTAACCAACATGTCAAACATCCCGGCTTCTTTAAACGGTTTACGCATAAAATTATCACAACCGGCCGAGAATACCATGGCTTTTTCTTCTTCCATGACACTTGCCGTCAGGGCGATAATAACCGTCGGCTTATCCTGTTTATGTAATTTGATATATTCAGCGGCGTCATAACCATCCATTACCGGCATACGAATATCCATAAAAATCAAATCCGGTTGCCACTGCTGCCAAATTTCAATGGCCTCCTGCCCATTACCGGCTTCTTTTACATCAAACCCCAATGGCGCGAGCAATGTAACTAATAGCTGGCGATTAAATGATTTATCATCAACGGCTAAAATCTTATACACAGGTTGATTAGGCGCCAATGCTAAAACCTGGGATTGGATTAATGTTTCCTGGGCCGTTTCAGACCCTAATTGCACGGGGATAAAAAAACTAAAAGTAGAACCTTTACCTAACTCGCTAGTCACCCCAATATCGCCACCCATAAGCCGTACAAATTGCCGGCTAATCACCAAACCTAATCCTGTACCTTCTTGTGCATCGCGTCCTGAACGGGTTTGATTGAACGCCTCAAATAATTCAGTTAACTCTTCAGGCGCGATACCAACACCTGTATCACGAATACTAAAATTTAAAATAACATCGCTAGTATTGGTTTGCGCTACCGAATCAATCGTTAATTCCACCTCTCCGTCACTTGTAAACTTAACCGCATTACCTAGCAAGTTCAATAATACCTGTTTCAACTTAACGCCATCCGCATAAATATAATGCGGCAAATCATTATTAGTATTAAATTTTAACTCCAAACCTGCATCATGAGCAGATGAATATAATATAGACTCTAAATCATTTAATAATTGATAGAGATCGACATCTTTTTTATTTAATGTTGATTTGCCCGCTTCAATTTTAGAAAAATCCAGCACATTATTAATAAGCGTCAATAAATATTCACCGCTACGATAAATAACCTCTGCGTTGCTATATTGCTCTACGGGTAAGTTTTTAGTCCGCAGCATAACTTGTGAAAAACCAATAATCGCATTGAGTGGCGAGCGTAATTCATGGCTCATATTAGCAATAAATGAGCTTTTTGCTTGATTGGCGACCTCGGCCTTTTCTTTCGCAGTATTTAATTCAATGGTTTTTTCCCTAACCCTATCCTCAAGATTACGGTAAAGCAACGCGTTTTCTATCGAAATCACCATTTGCCCAGAAAGCATTTCTAATATACTAACGTGCTCAGCGGTAAACGCATTAACCGTAAACTTGTTTTCTAAATACAGTACACCATTAATCCTGGTTTTTTGCATTAAAGGCAAACACAACACCGACAACGGGGGGGCTTTTTGAAAATAGTCATCATTAACAAAAGAACACTGGCTCACTTTTTCGATGACAACAAATTCCTGGCTACGGATCACATAATTAATGACACTAATCGGTAGTTGCCGATAATTGTCCAGCGGACTATTGAGTAAATCACCCTGTTCGCTATGCCCGCTATCGGCTTGCACGAACCAATTTTCTTTTGCAGCCAATAAAATAACGCCACGACTCGCCCCCGCACTGGCCAAAAGGATATGGAGCAATTGTTGCAATAGTTTTTCTAATTGAATTTCACCGGCCAGCGTTTGGGAAGCCTTGATAATACTAAGCACATCAAGCTGATTAGAGACCGACTCTAAGCGATGAGTCGTCGGCATATCAAATACCTTAGTGCTGCCCCCGCCTTTTTGAGCCTGCAAAAAGGGATGTAAGCGTTCCAATTGCGTCACTTTAGCTAACGCGCCCCAACGTTGATACGTAAAACGGGCTTCGCTTAAATACGGTTGTGCAATGCGCTCCAATTGGTGGGATAAATAAAACCTAGCCGCCAATTCATAACTTAATGCCTCATCATTCAAATAATTATGTGCAGCCGCGCCTTGAATGGCCTGTTCATAATAGTGCGCGGCAGCTTCAAAATCATTTTCAATACGGGCGATTTCAGCCTGTACCAGATCATACTTATGCTGAAAGTTTATCGGCGCATTGGCTGCCCATATCTTTAAATCCGCTTGATTGGCTTTGACGCGGCCGAGATAATCTTCTTTTTCAGGGCTATTAGCTTGGCAAATGCTTAAATAAAGTAATGAGCCGTAAAATAAAAGCAGAGGTATTTCAAGGCGCCCCTTTAAACCGCCAACCCTTTCAGTTGCCTGCTCCAAAATGTGCAAACTATTTTCATCGCTACCAAAGAAAACAATTAACATAACTTTTAATTGGTAAAATATGGCTATCGGATGCTGTACATTATTTTCCGTAAAAAACGTAATTAACTCGTCTTCATTAAACGCGGGCCCGTCAAGACACGTTGGGTTGCCGGTAGTTTCCGACAAATTGATGACCATCTGCCAGATTAATCTATCCCATAAGGCAATGCCCGGCTGCTGTATTTTTTGTAACAGGTTAATGCTATTTTGTGCGCTTTCCTTAATTGAAAGTAAGTTTTTACTGCCGTAAAAATTATAGACATCGGTATTAAAAATAGAAAACCCAAGAAATTGAGTATCGCCCTCCGCCAAACCGTACTCTATCGCTTTTTGAAAAATAGGGATTGACTCAATAATGTGTTTTTTCACATGAATAGTGGTCAACGAAACAATAAAATAACCTTTTGTTTTTAAGCTGCCCAAATCCGGTCTGTCGAGTAATTTAAGCGTTATGTCGCCCAATAAATAACACCACTTTAAATCCTGCTTATGATGTAAAAACATCGCATAAACTGCAAAGATAAAGGGCGAAGATAAACAATGGCCTTGCAATAAATTGAGATAAGCCATCGTCGCTGTAATCCACAAAAACAGCAAAGGCGAACAAAAATAAGACGCCGGTATGCTCATTGACAATAAACGCAAAATCGCTAATTGCTGAGGATCTTTTATCATCGGTAAATGGAGGACATTATCCATATTCCCTTTGAGCAGCTGGCTGGCTTTATTAAAAATAAGCTCCAATTCTTCTTCCGATGGGGAAACAGCGTAAGTAAAATCCAACTCTTTTAAAATATCAACCGTATAATTAATGATGTCAGGATAACGTAACTGCGCACTTAAAATATTTATTTTTGTTTCTGCCGCATTCACCTTATCCAAGGCAATTTGTGCATGGCTAAACAGCATGTTCAAATAAGCATTTGCCGTATCAAATTCTCCACACAAGAAAGCAGACTCCGCCAATTCTTCATGTAGCGACAACATAAAATTATAATTATGCTGCCAATGGTTTTCCTGGCATAGCGATAATGCCGTTCTAAAATAAGACAGCGCCACATGATAGGCAATAGATTTCTTCGCTCTTAAGCCACTTTCAATATTAAGCCGTGCGAGTTCATTTTTATCGCTGTCGCTATCAAGTAAATTAATGCCTAAATTAAAATGATCGACAACACTAAATAATTGCTCGGCTAATTCATTGGCGGATAACTTCGCTTTAAGCAAACGCCCGATATTTAAATGTAACGCCGATCTATTACTCTCTTTTATTAAGGAATAGGCCGCCTGCTGAACTCTATCATGGACGAATTTATAACGCAGTTCATTATGTCCAACTAACAAACCTTCCTGCAAACAAAACCATAAACTCTGCTTGACGTTTTCTACATTCATTTCAGACGCAATAGCCAATAACTCTAAATCAATACTATTCCCCAGTACCGCACCTAACGATAACAAGTTCTGAGTTATTTTCGGCAGCCTGATAATTTTAGCTATCAACAATTCAACGACATTATCGGTGATATTTTTCTGCTCAATTTTATTAACATCCCATTCCCACACCTTGCTCGACTGATTAAAATTTAACAGCTCTTCATAGTAAAGTGCCTTTAAAAACTCGCCCATAAAGAAAGGGTTGCCGCCGCTTTTTTTTAACACCAATTCGGCCAGCGGTAGGCAGTCAGTAACATGTCTATTTAACGAGTCACTTAATAAATATTGGACATGCGTTTTTTCTAATGGCGTCAGCGTAATTGTTGTGATGTTGGCTTGATCGTCTTGTAACCTTACAAAACTTTCAATTAATGGATGCATACTATCTACTTCATTATCCCGATAAGCCCCTATCATTAATAAATAGGGAATATCATTCATAATTAAAGGCAATAATTTTAATGTTGCGCTATCAATCCATTGTAAATCGTCAATGAACAGCGTTAACACATGCTCTTTATCGCAAATGCTACGAATAAAATTTTGAAAGGTAAAATTAAATCGATTTTGTGCTTCTTGCGGCGGCAATTCACTTAATGCCGGTTGTTTGCCAATAATTAACTCTAACATCGGTAATACTTCAATCATTAACTGCGCATTACCGCCTAATGCCGCTTGCAATCTTTGCTGCCATTTTTTTAAAACACTCTCATCTTCGGTTAATATCTGTTGCAATAACGATTGCATAGCTTGCAATAATGCGCTGTAAGGGGTATTGCGTTGTAATTGGTCAAATTTACCGGCAATAAAATAGCCCCTCTTTTCGGTAATCGGTTTATAAAGCTCCTGCACCAAAGCGGTTTTACCAATACCCGAATAACCGGCAATCAATAATAATTGACTGTTGCCATGGATGACTTGATCAAAGGTTTTTAATAAAATAGCAACAGGCAGCTCCCTTCCATAGAGCTTTTGCGTTAATTGAAACTTATCGGAAATATCATACTGGCCAATAAAAAACTGTTGCAATGATTCCGGATGATTAAGCAGTTGTTTAATGCATTGTAAATCTTGTTGCAGACCCCAAGCACTTTGATAGCGGTCTTCAGCTTGCTTGGCAATGAGTTTCATCACTAATTGCGACAAACAAACAGGAATTTCAGGATTTAATAAATGCGGCGCTACGGCTTGTTTAGCTAAATGAGCATGAACCAATTCCAATTTGTCATGACTCTCAAAAGGTATTCTACCGGTCAATAACTCATAAAAACTAATGCCTAACGAATAAAAATCAGTGCGATAATCAACACTGCGATTCATGCGCCCTGTTTGTTCGGGCGAAAGATAGGCGAGTGCGCCTTCTAAATGGGCTGGGTTTTTTAATAGGGGATATTCACGCGACAAGCGTGTTGCCAAGGCAAAATCAATGAGCTTAACTTGCTTTTTATCACTATTAATTAATAGATTGCTAGGGTTAATATTTTTATGAATAATATTCTTACTGTGAATTTCTGCCAAACCCTGCGTAACCGAGACCGCTATTAGAAAAAAATCATCCAAAGAAACCTTACTCTTTTGTTTTAGGTAGTCCCTGACGGAGATGGCATTGAAGTCTTCAAGATAAATGAAAGGACGGTTATTATGAAAACCTGATTGATAGGCGTGAATAATAAAGTCGTTATCGAATAAAGTTAAAAATTCAAATTCTTTATTGATTCGTTCAACTTCACTATTTTCTGGATATTCTGAGGAGGGTAGTTTTAAAACACCCGTAGCCGGTAAATTTTCTGTCGCATCGATTGTTTTAACCGCATAAATAAGGCTTAAATTACTTTCGTATAGCGTAGATACTATCTGGTAATTTGCTATTATTTCATTCATTGTCAGGGGTTTAAAAGTGTACGGTAATGAAAAAAATTTATGTTGTGCTTAATTGAAATATTTTCATATCAATAAACAAGGAAGGAAGATGCCGGAAAAGTGCCCGATAATCTGAGCCCACAAGGTTTTTTTGTGCACCTGCCGCCAACGTCAATTTAGGCTACCAACTTAAGACGGGACATCCAGTAACTTCAATGAGTTAGAATTCAGTCGCTCACGGCCTTTTCGAGGCAAGGGTAACTCCCCCATCTTATCAAGCACCCATAAAAATAGGTCTGGAAAGTCAGTATTAAACAAC
>JAUXXQ010000137.1 GCA_030684815.1 Methylobacter sp.
TTCCAAGTCCTGCCCTACCTTTCGGACTGTTGGCAGAAATGCTCCCGCAACACGAACAAGCTTGGGTACTGTATGCTTCGTTGACTTCTATGAACACGCCTTGCGTCGCTATCGACTTATATTCAAGTTGTGTTTTTAGCATCGTCCAGCCTGCATCTATACTTTGAACGGTTAAGTTTTCGGCTTATGTTAGGCGAAAAAAATGCCGAACCACAGACCTTCCAGGTTTTAAAAACCTGGAAGGTCTAATTTGCAGCACCCTAAAAAAACTCAGCGAGACTCTGCGAGACTCTGCGGTTAAATAAAGCTGGGGAAAGACAGTGGAAGATAGGGTCAGAAGATAGGGTCAGGTCTTGCATTGTGCATACCTCGTTCCCAAATTCCAACTTGTGATTTAATTGGTGTTTAATTAGAGTCTGTCCCCAATTCTTCCACCCCTTGTAACGAATTAAACTTAGTGCCAAACTAACACGCTGACCGGTATCAAAAAAGGTGCCGCATTTCACTAATAAATACCTATCTATACGCCATGCAACCATTAGACAACGACAACCGTCATTTTCACCGCATCCAGTTTGCGGAAAAAGCGACTTTACACTGCGAAGGAAAAACCTGGGGCTGTGACATTATCGACCTGTCATTGAAGGGCTGCCTATTAGGCTTTGAACTTCCCTGGGAAGAAAATCCTGAAAAACTTTACACCCTCACCTTGGAATTGTCCGAAGACAACCAAATAACCATGGAACTCACGCCCATGCATGTTATCGCCAACAAAGTCGGCTTTAAATGTGAGCACATTGATATAGACAGCATTTCCCAACTGCGTAGGCTGGTGGAGCTGAATCTTGGCAGCAGCACCTTGCTGGAAAGGGATTTGTTGGCGTTAAGTGAGTGATAAACCGGTTATCCTGAGACTAGGCAACAGGATCATCTAGCTATGACCCTGCTTGCCCAAAACATTGCACGTTAGGCCTTTCAGCCTGTTTTATTTGCAAAAGCGTGGGCTTTTCAAATACTAACCTATTGACAAAAAAGGTATTATTGATGCAAAACTACGAAACCGACGTCATAGCCTGGGCCAATGAACAAGCGGCATTTATTCGTTCAGGCCGCTTTGATTTGCTCGATCTTGAGCATATCGCAGATGAGATTGAAGACGTGGGCAAAAGTGAGCAACGTGAATTTGAAAACAGAATGGCCGTGTTACTTGCACACTTGATTAAATGGCACTATCAGCCCAGCCATCGCGGTAAAAGCTGGGAGCGAACCATCAAAGAGCAGCGCACTGTAATTATGCGCAGACTCAGCAAAACCCTGAGTTTAAAACCCGAACTTGAAAATCCTGATTTTTGGTCGGAGTCATGGGCTGATGCCGCACGCATGGCAGAAAACGAAACCGGCATATTGAACGTATTTCCTGAATCTTGCCCGTGGGACTTCGCCCAAATCATGAACCCTGAGTTCTGGCCGGAATAATGGCATGGGCTATATCTTCACATTTCTTTAAGAAGTTCCAAAGCCTCGGACAGTGTAGACACGCCGTGTATCTTTAGCCCCTCAATCGCTTTTTTCGGCACGTTGGCTTTAGGAATCACCGCTTTTTTAAAGCCGTGTTTTGCCGCATCATTAAGCCGCGCATGGCCGTTTGCGACCGGCCTAATCTCGCCGCTCAAGCCGATTTCGCCAAAAAAGAAAGTATCATGCGGAATGATTTTATCGCGCAAACTAGACACCACGCCGACCACAATCGCCAAATCGGAGCTGGTTTCGGTCACCTTAATACCGCCGACCACATTGGCGTAAATCTCATCGGTTGCGGTGACAATGCCGCCATGCCGCGACAGCACCGCCAGCAACATCGCCAGACGGTTTTGGTCGAAGCCGACCGCCAGCCGCCTTGGATTGCCGTATTGGCAATCGGTCACCAGCGCCTGAATTTCCACCAGCAAGGGCCGTGTACCTTCCCATAACACCGTGACCACACTGCCCGAAGACGGCTTGTCCGGCCGGTTTAAGAACATCGCTGAGGGATTTTTAACTTCTTTCAGCCCGCTGCTGTCCATCGCAAAAAAACCCAACTCGCCGACGCTGCCGAAACGGTTTTTATCCGCCCGCAACACGCGAAACCGCGAATCATCGGTCGAACCCAACATCACCTGGGTATCGACAATGTGGCTCAAGGTCATGGGTCCTGCCAACGATTGGTCTTTGGTGACATGGCCGACCATAAAAATGGACACGCCATGTTTTTTGGCATATTGGGTCAAATAACTGGCCGATTCCCTGACCTGCGACACCGAACCCGGCGCCGATTCGGTGTCCTGGGTGTGCATCACCTGGATCGAGTCGATCACCAGAATTTGCGGTTTAATTTCATCCAGCACATCGCAGATTTGCTGCACCGAGGTTTCCGCCAGCATCATAATCTTGTCTGCCGGTAATTTAAGCCGGTGCGCGCGTTCGGCAATCTGTTGCAGCGATTCCTCGCCGGACACATACAACACACTGACGCCGCGCGCGGCAATATTGGCAATCGCCTGCAACAACAGCGTACTCTTGCCCGCCCCCGGCGCGCCGCCGATCAACACCACGCTGCCGCAAACGATGCCGCCGCCCAACACGCGGTCGAATTCGGAAATGCCGCTAAAAATCCGCTCCGCCTGCGACAGATTGACATCCGACAGCAATTTGACCTCAGACCGGCTACCGGCATAACCGGACGCGCGGGGACTGCGCTCGACGCCGCCCAGCCTGACTTCCTTGATGGTGTTCCATTCGCCGCAACTGGTGCATTGCCCGCCCCAGCGCGGATAATCGGCGCCGCACTGATCGCAGACAAAGCCGGTTTTAACTTTCTTGCTCATTTATTTTCCTGTTCCAGCAAACGTTGATAGCCAGCCGCATCGGGCCGTCCCTGTAAATACGAGGCAGCGGGATCGACAATAAAATGCGCCGCCATCGCGGTGCGCCCCAGCAACATCCGAAAACGCATACTGTCCCGATTGGTCAGCGTCATTTCAGCCCGAATCAGTGATGGCCCCACCATAATCTGCGTTTCTATCACATAACGGCGCTGCTTGTGGCCGCCGGAATCCATCACGATGCGCCGGTCTTTAACCGGCGCATGGCATTCCAGCGACACCTCGCAATTGTTTTGCAACGGATGGATGGCAAACATCACCCAGCGCTGCCCGCCTTTTCGGTACGGCTCGATAGCGAAGGCGTGCAACGCCGACGAGCGCGCCCCGGTATCGATTTTTGCCTTAATAGCGGCCAATTTAAGTTCCGGCAACGCCACCCATTCGCGCCAACCCAATATCGGTTTGTCCATCATCTGTGTAAAGCCTTGATCTGAAGTTATACTTTAAGCTGCCAACCAGCGCCATTATGCTTGAATGTGCAGAAAATATTTACCTGCCATCAACCCAACGCGGCAATCAATGCCAGCGCACGGTCGATTTCTTCAACAGTATTATAAAAATGCGGCGAAAAGCGGATGCCGCCGCCGCGCAAAGCGCAAACCACGCCGTTGTCCTGCAAATATTGATATAACGCCCCGTTGGCAAGCATCCGGTGCTTAAAAACAACAATACCGGATTGGAGCCGGTTTTGCTTTGCCGACAATAAAAGCAAGCGCCCGTCGCTATCAACGGCCTCCCTTAAATAATCCGATTTTTCGATAACCAAAGCCTCGACCGCCGCCATACCGGTTTCCAGCAACAACGACAAACTGGCGGAAAACGCATGGATGCCCAGCATATTGGGGCTGCCACATTCAAAACGGCGGGCGGTCGGGTGAACGTCCCACGGCTTATTTTCATAGTTATGCGTATCCTTCATCATGTGCCAGCCGTACTGGGTCAGTTTCAGCTTGTCCCTGGCTTCGGGCGTGGTGTAAAAAACACCCAAGCCTTCCGGGCCGAACATCCATTTATGGCCATCGGCCATCACGAAATCCGCCTGATAAGCCTGCACATCAAACTGCACCGCGCCCAAGCTCTGGATGGCATCGATGCAAAACAGGATGCCGCGCCGCTTGCAAAACTCGCCGATCCGTTCCAAGTCCATGCGCAGACCTGAGGCAAATTGTATCGAGCTGATGGTCAATAAACGGGTGTTAGCATCGACCAGCGCAAATAAAGCATCCTCAGGCGAATCGGCGCTGTTGAGGTCGGCCTGACGAAATGCCACGCCCTGATCGACCAATGATTCCCACGGCAAGCGGTTGGAGGGGAATTCCTCGTTGCTGGATACGATATTGTCGCCGAGTTGCCAGGCCAAACCGTAGGCGACGAAGGACAAAGCTTCCGAGGTGTTTTTAACCAAGGCAATATCGTCAGCGGAAGGCGCATTTAATAAAGCCTGCAATTGGTTGCGCAGTTCGGCTTCCTTATTCAGCCAGTCCGGATAAAAGTGCGAACCGTAACCGGTATTTTGTTCGGCAAACTTGATCACCGCCGCGCCGGTTCTTTTAGGCCAAGGCGCTACAGCGGCATGGTTAAGATAAATCAATGCGTCGCTCAAAGGGAATTCAGGGTGTTTCATGGCGGCAATCAGCAAAGTGGGGTTAAGGTGGAGCCAAAAGGCGGCATTAGCCCTGCGGGCAGCCTGATAATCCAGTCCATTCTAATCAGACAAATAATATTCTACGGTAGAAACAACCCGGATTCTCTTAACATGCGGATTGTTTTTATCCCTCGGCTCTATCGAAAACTGGCCTTGGGAGGCCTGTTTTATCTTGCCCAGTTTGCTATTTGAGTCTTCAGCAAATTTCAAGGCAACCTCCCTGGCTTTTGTCGTGGTTTCCTGAATCATTTCCGGTTTAATTTTATTCAAATCAGTGAACAGATATTCGGTTTGATTTTGAAAGTCCTCACCTTTAAAGGCGATGCCGCTTTTGCCCAATTCAGACAGCTCATCCATTGCTTTACGGACGATAGCGACATGCGGCGAGTAGACGGTCACGGTTTGAACCGCCACATATCTAAAAGGGGCTTTGTCGCCACTGTTAAATTCTTGGGCGGCTTTGTCGGTCACTGAGGGCAAGGAATACGATATTTCAGCCGCCGCAATGCCCTTAGCCAGCAGAAACGCTTCAATGTTCTTTTTACTGGCGTCAATCGCGCTATACAGCTCGCCCAAATCATTATTGCTTTCGGTAAAAACGATCGGCCAAATCACGATATCGGCCGGCAATTCGCGCTCGGACAAACCTTTGACGGCAACGCTGCGCTCGTATTCTTTGACATTGATAGCTGCGCGGCCTAGGAGATAGCCCAATGCGGCTAAGCCAAGAAAAATCGACAGACCCAGGATCAGTGCGTTGGTTTTATTTGTTGAGTTCATGATGTTTTGCCCCTCATTTTATTCATCTAAATTGGCATGGTAGAAAGTTGGCTGAGACCGGTGGATTAAGACTGCCGATTCAAATATATACCAAATACCAGCAAAGTCACTCTTCATGACCGAATGGGGCGGCCGCATTGGGACATCGGCGATGGGTTTGAATTGCGCGCCGATAAAATCTGGATATTTGGCGGCTCAGGGAGTTTTCGACGATAATGACTGCTTAGGAATGAAAATAAAACAACTTGAACCATTGATAGTGAGTTATTACAGCAATTGCTGGTTCGACAGCTTTATCGGTTTTTGACTGATTTTCTGGCAAAGGTATGCCAACAAATTAATCCCGATGCTGAGTAATTTTCCGCTTTTTCGGCACTTGCCGCCCGCTTTCTGTCATCACTAAATCTATAGTCTCGCCTTTTTGTTCCGGCCCATAACTGACATGAATCGGCCGGTCTTCGCCGTAAAAATACAAGCGGTCAAATGGCGTATTTTCGGCAAGCCAGTCGGCGACTTCGCGCATGTTTTCATCGTCGACGATAAAATCAACCGCTGCGCCTAAACGCGGGCAAATCAGGTTCTTTTTGCTGTTCAGTTCGTGGGCGGCATGTTGGTCGAGTTTGGGTGCAACCCGTTGGTTGATGTGTTTGCCCAGTTCATGTGAGCAAAAACCATAGCTCAGGCGAATCATGCCGAAATAATCAATCACCGGATCAAGGATGTGCGTGGCTAAATCATACAATGCGGTGTAGCTGTCCGGCTGTTTGGGGCAATTGCTTAAACCGGTGCGCTGTTGGGTTTCGCCGCATACTATCAGTTGGCGGTAGGTCAGGTTGCGGCCACATCGGCTATCCAAATCTGGAATACGTTGGCTGCGCACTAGGTTAAAGTCGTCAATGGCCCAGCGCGCCTGCTCGAGTGTTGCACGAAAGTGTTCAGGTTTAGGGCCATAGCGGCTCAAGTCGAATAACGCTAAGGCTTGCAGTTGTTCGTCAAAGTTGAGCTGTTCGGCATAGTTGGGGAATTCTTCATTGATGTAGCGCGATTTTAAATACACATAGCTCGGCTCAAATTCTTCACCGTATTGATAAAGCTCAAAGCTTTGTTCGCGCAGGCTGATTTTGACCCGTTCGAGCAGGCGAGGTAAAGGTTGGTTAAGGAAGTCGTCATAACGCATTAGGCTGAGTTTGCCGGATTGACTATGGATTTTGATGACATCGGTTTGCTCTATGTCGCCATACAGTACACTGGCACAACCGATGTAGATGCGTAATAAGGCGGGCAGTTGTTCGACGCTGCGGGTGTGTATCGATAAGGCGTGTTCTTGGTCAAGATAGCCTAAACCTTGTTCGGCGGCTTGCAGGCAGTCGGCGGTAATCAGCTCGGCGTTGCCGATTTGAAATAACAGCGCTTGGGCACTGGCGACGGCGTTTTTATAATCGCCAAAAAAGGCTTTGATGTCTTGTTGCAGTGCGTTTTCTAAATGTTTGTACGGCTTACGTTTAGCAAAGGCTTGCAAGGCAAAGTAGCTTAATAAATCGTCGATGCGGTTTTGCCGGGCTTGCTCTAACAGTGTTTCGTCAAATTGCTCCAACATAAAGTGCAGCGCTTTACTGACGTTGCCAAAGCTTTGCGTGAGTTCAACCAGGTTATTGATTTCGCTTTTTTCCGGCAGCCGCCCTAGCACTAAGGTTTGTTCCCACAATGGGTCAAGCAGGTGTTTGAAATTAAGGTATTTTTTCTCGTTACGCGAAAGTTTGGGCAGCGCTGGATTTGATGAGCGATAGGATAGGCGCAGCACATTGCGCTGGCTGCGTTGCCGGTTGAGCAAAAAGCGTTGTTCGGCATCGGGGTCTTTAAAGATAAAAAAGATGCCGGGCGCGACCGGAATGGCATCGGCGTCCAGGGTGTCGCTTAAAAATTCTTTTAGTTCAGTTTGGCCGAAGTATTTTTGAAAGGTGTTGCGCTGGGTGATGACGCCATCGTTAAAGCGTTCGCCTTTGAACGCGTTTTGGTTCATCAGCATCGCCGAGACCACTAAAACGTGCTGGGTTAAAGCGTAAGCGCCGCGCAGTGCGTCAAGGCGTTCTTGATAACTCTCGATGACGTTGATGACAAAGCCCAGATTAACAATGTCTGCCGCGTGTTTGGGCTGATCGGCGGCATAATGCGGATCCCAGCCGGAAGCGGGAATACCGTTAGCGCTTAAGTTGCGAATATCGTCGCCTTTGCCGCAGCCGTAATCGAAGACCGACAGTGTGCCGTCTAAAAAACCATGACGCGCTAAGGATTGCATCGGCGCTGATAAGTTGCTGCGGGACAGTGCGGTCAAATGCCGGGCAATGGCGCTGGTTTGTGCAGATTCAACATTTTGCTGCTGCTCACTGGCTTCGACATTGCCGATAGGCACAAATTGATGGCCCATCAGTTGAAAGCCTTTTTCGGCAATCAACATTTCCCAGGCTTGTTTAAAACCAATGCGCAAAGGATTGTCGAATAGGCCGAGTTGTTCGGCGGTCGCTGTCAGCTCTTTAAACTGCGCATTGTGCGGATTATCCGGGCTAACAAATAATTCTTTCCGGTGCAAAATGGGCGGATTAAATGAATTTTGATAACTGCGTTTTTCGACGCGCTGGGCGCTCAGCTCGATACGGTAGCTTGTGGCCAACGCGGGAAATGCATCATCAAAAAAATGCGGATAATTCAATAACGACAAGGTATTGCCGTTGAGGTCATATTTGACGATGTTGTAATCAGTCCCCGCTTGCAAACCGGCCAGCTGTTCTGCAGCGGCGACCTGCTGTTGCACCTCGTCAGTCTGCGCAGCGGTTAAGCTATCATGCCAATAAACCGTATTGAGGACTTTCTTACCGAACATGTTGTCTTACTCCAATGTCAATTGTCTTAATCGCGCCACTTCTTCAACCATACGCTGCCCGGCCTGTTTGATTTCAGCTTCGGTGTTGTAGCGGCCAAAGCTGATACGCACCGCGCCATACAGCCTATCGCCTTCAATGCCCATCGCCCGCAACACATGCGATGCCTCAATGGCGCCGCTATTGCAGGCCGAGCCTGAGGCCATGGCTATCTCGTCCCTTAATGCAATCATTAACGCGTCCGCGCCCACCTGATCGAAACTGACATTGATGATATTGGCTAATTTATGGGCTGGAGCGCCGTTAAAATGAACGCCGTCAAGCTGCTTGAGTTGGGCGGTTAAAATGTCTGCCAAGCGTTGGCAGTGTTGATAGTCTTCCTGCATTGATTCATCGGCGATACGAAACGCGGTCGCCATGCCAATTATTTGATGTGTCGGCAAAGTGCCGGGGCGAAGGCCGTATTCTTGGCCGCCACCATGTAGTAAGGGCGTCAGCTGGGTCTGTTTTCTATTGCGCACAAACAGGCCGCCAATGCCTTTAGGGCCGTAAAACTTGTGCCCCGAAAGGGATAATAAATCTATCGGCGTGTTGGCAAGATTAATGTTCAATTTGCCCGCGCTTTGTGCGGCATCAACATGAAAAAACAAGTCTTTATCTTTCAGTGCGTGGGCAATTCGGTCAATATCCTGAATAACGCCGGTTTCATTGTTGACCTGCATCAGCGAAACCAAAATGGTCTGCTCGGTGAGCGCCGCTAAAATGCAATCAAGGCTTAATTGTCCCTGTTGATCAGGACGCAAATAAGTGATTTGAAAACCGATGCCCTCTAAATATTTACAGCAATCCAGTATTGATTTGTGTTCGGTCGCAGAGGTAATAATGTGCCGACCCTTATGTTGATAACGAAGGGCAATGCCTTTGATAGCCAGGTTATTCGATTCGGTGGCACCCGAGGTAAAAATCAGCTCGCTGGATTTGCAGCCCAACGATTTTGCCATGTCAGCACGCGCATCTTCAATTAAGGCATGGGCGCGCTCACCAAAGTGATGCTGTAAAGAGGCCGGGTTAGCAAAGGCGCCATCGCCGGTCAAGCATTGCAGCATAGCCGTAACTGCTTCGGGCGCCATTGGCGTGGTTGCTGCGTAATCGAGATAAATGTGGGAATTCAAAATGGGGTTTAAATGTCTTAAAAAATAGAGGCTACCCACTTAAGTCGGGACAATCGACAAATAACCGGAAACGCCGAGCCCTAGCTCGGCAGTATTGATCATTGAGGGTAAAATCGCCAAGCTGGGGCTTGGCGTTCCCAGCCACTCGCTTCAAACTGTCCCGGATTAAGTGGGTAGACCATTTAACAAAGGCTGAGCAGTTACAACCTGCAGAAGTTAAGAGCCGATCATCCGTCATTTCACATTAAGCTTATTGGACTTACTCGATACAACAGCTTTTTTTTCTGCGGCAAGCAACACTTTTTGACTGCCCGGAATCATCAATTGGCTAAATTTGCGGTTTTTAAGCCAAACTAAAACGCGGAAGCCTAATAATAAAAAGATAATGAGCGAATAGAATAAAGGCTCGGCCAGATTACCTTTCAGTTGCCAAAAATAATGGATAATGGCGGCAATCGCGGCAATATAAATAAAACGGTGGAATTTCTTCCAGTTTTTACCCATACGCTTTTTCGCCCATTTAGACGAGGTCAAGGCCAAACCAAAAATAATGCTGTAAGCCAGTATACCAAACCAGATATAAGAGCTTTCAACAATATCGATGCCGATCACTCGCCACATCAGTCCATGATCGACCACTACATAAACTAGTAGGTGCAAGGTTGCATAAAAAAAAGCATATAAGCCGAGCATTTGCCGATAATCGGCCATGCCCCGCCATTGGGTTACTTTTTGCAGCGGCGTAATAGCTAAGGTTAAATATAAAAAGCGTAATGACCAATCGCCCAAGCGTATATGTAATGCTTGAATGGGGTTTCCACCCAAATTATCAAAAGCAGTATTAAGAATCAGCCATACCAAGGGCAGAAAACCCGCGATAATAAGCCATGACCATAAAGTGTTTAATCGAAATAACATTAGAAAAAATGCCGTAGATCCATATTGCGATAAAGTGATGCGACTTGTTCACCATAGCCGTTAAATATTTCAGTTTCCCGGCGCGGGGTAAACAAACCGCTGCCTAATTGGCGCTCACTGCTTTGGCTCCAGCGCGGGTGCGCAACCGCCGGATTAATATTAGCGTAAAACCCATATTCTTTGGGTGCAAATTTATTCCAGGTCGTCGTTGGCGGCCTTTTTAATAATTCAATTTTCACAATTGCTTTGATATTTTTAAAACCGTATTTCCACGGCACGACTAAACGTAATGGCGCACCGTTTTGTTTGGGCATTGTATCGCCGTACATACCGACCGCTAATATAGTCAAGGGGTGCATGGCTTCATCCATACGCAAACCTTCCACATACGGCCAGTCCAGCATTTTCTTATTGAGTTGATTAGGCATGACTTCCGGCCGATAAACCGAGGTAAATTTCACAAAATTGGCGGTGGATAACGGCTTGGCTTTTTTTAATAAACTCCCCAAAGAAAAACCAATCCAAGGCACTACCATTGACCACGCTTCGACGCAACGGAAACGGTAAATATATTCCTGTAATGTTTGCTGACGCAATATATCTTCCAAATAATAATTGCCGGGCGTTTCCACTTCGCCACTGATCTCGACAGACCAAGGGTCGGTGGGCAGGCTTTGCGCCAGTTTAGTCGCGTCTTTTTTATTGAAGGTAAACTCGTAATAGTTGGTGTAATTTTTAACTATTTCGGCAGGCGTAGGCATTAAGCTATCATTAGAAAACTCACCTTTTGGCAGGCCGCTCCAAATCGAGTTATCGGTATCGGCTAAACTTGACGCAATGCCGGTACTGGCAACTAAGGTCGCCATCATGGCCTTAATTATTTTGCGTCGCTCTTTAAAGATTAAAGGGTCGGTTATTTCGCTGGCTAAAATAGCTTGTTTAGTTTTAATGTTCATAATTATAGCCCTATCGCTTAATTCGCCGTATCAACGGCAGCTTATCTTTTGCCTTTAGGAATCCAGCCGAATAACTGGCGAATTTTACGTTCGGTAATAAAGGCCAATGAAAATAGCTGGATAAAATTTTCCGCTTCAATTAAGTCCAAACCGATATGTTCAGGGACAAGTTCTTGGCGGGTGCCGAAAATCCTATCCCAAAGCGATAACACAATGCCGTAATTACTGTCGTGTTCTTTGCGTAATGTCGAATGGTGGGTGCGGTGTAATGACGGGGTAATAATGAATTTTGAAATGGCCTCTTCATTAGGAATGCGCAGGTTGGCATGATGAAAAAATATAAAGAACAATTCAACTATTTCAATAGAAAGCACCAAATAGGCATTGACGCCGATAACGATAACAAAGACGGATTTATAAATAATTTCCAAAAACAAATCGAATACATGGAAGCGGAATCCGGTGGACACATTAAAACTTTTATCGCTGTGATGTACTTTATGAAAACGCCATAGAAACTCGTTTTTATGGCTGGCCACATGCCAGATATAAATAGCCAAGTCAAAGAAAACAAAGGCCAGCAACCATTTAACCGGCCCATTGTCTAAGCCGCTTAATAAGCCATAAGATGAAAACTGCTGCGCAACAAGAAATAACGATGACGCCCTTAATACCGTTAATATAAGGTTATTGATCAAAAATGCCGAGGTATTGGTCACCAATGATTCTTTATATACTTTCTGAGGAAACTCAAGGTGCGGCCTTTTTTTCTCCATAATCAGCAAAAAAATAAAAGCAAGTATGGCAAGCCCAAATAAAACTTGATTAAAGACTAAACCGGAACTGTCGGCACTTTCTATTGCATTCATAAACTTACCTTTATTGTTTTACATCATTGCCAAGTTATTGGTTTGGTACAGCCTTTAACAAGGCATTTAATTCTTTAATTTCATTATTGGCGTTAGTTTGTTCGGTTATATCGTACTGCACACCGAGATAATAAATAACCCGTTTTTTTCTATCCAACAATGGCGTTATTTTTAGGCGATTAAAAAATAAAGTGCCATCTTTTTTATAATTGCGCAAGGTGACTTCGACCGCTTCATGGTTTTTCATCGCCTCAATAATTTGATAGCGTCCGGGCTGTTCCCTGTCATCGCCTTGAAGGAAGCGGCAATTATGGCCAATAATATCTTCCTGGCTGTAGCCGGTTAAGCGTTCAAAGGCCTTGTTGGCATAAACAATCGGCGCATCGTCCAAATCCGGATCGGCTAAGGTAACGCCGTTAACACATTCATCTAAAATGGCAGACAGCACTTGCGGAATAAGGCCGCTATCTTTTTCAACAATAAAAGACATAATTAAAACTCCTTGCTTAATATATTTTATAAATCTAGTTATTATTCATTGCTTTCAAGGGCAATTAGTTTTTTAATATTTTCAACCGTATTTTCTGCACCCTCTTCAATAGCCGAGCGTATCAACTTTTGAAATGGCCGCATAAAAACCTCAAGTTCTAATAACTCAAAACGAAAGGTCAAATGCGTGGGCTGTTGCTGTTCGTTGCTGTCCAATAAATAGCTGTGTTGATAAGGCGCGGTCAGGCCTTTAAAAATAAGTTTTGTCGAGGGTTGATAATCGATGATTTCAAAGATTGATTCATTTTTTGCGCCGTTGTCCTCGCGCACTTGTTTGGCTTTGGCGCCGACAACAACGGCTTTACCGTCCAAGGGCTCAAACTCGACCACT
This sequence comes from Methylobacter sp., assembly GCA_030684815.1. Classification (GTDB taxonomy): domain Bacteria; phylum Pseudomonadota; class Gammaproteobacteria; order Methylococcales; family Methylomonadaceae; genus Methylobacter_A. Next base: position 13,018 of record JAUXXQ010000137.1, read on the forward strand.
TCCAGCGCCCATTTTGGGTAGTTATCAAAAAAGTGCTCGCCAATATAGGCAAAAACATCATGAATTGATTTGTTAATATCAATGCTGGCCTCGCCGACAACCGGCTTGGATGTATCAAACGGGAACTTAACGTGCATAATCTACCTCTTCCAGCCAAGTGGAATCACTTAACTTAATTATTATTTTTATCGTGAAATTCTAATGAAAATGTCGCCATGACTATAAGTCATTAAGTTGTAGGTTGCTAGAAAAATTAGCTAAATCCTACACTATATTACCAGCCGTTTTTCAACTCGCTGGAAAATTTTTCAACGTTTGGCGGGCAGGCCGCGCTGCCTATCAACAGTGAAATGACCGCATACTGCCGCCCCAATAACCACCACTTGAGTTTAAACACCACGACTGATGGCCAAGCCACTTTTATTTTGTTTTGAACCGGTTGCCGATTCGGATGCAGAGATATTGATTCTGGGCAGTATGCCGGGGCAGGCCTCTTTGGCGGCGGCGCACTATTATGCGAACCGCCGTAATGTGTTCTGGAAAATAATCGCACAATTGCTGGATTTTGATCCGGACGCGGCCTATGAAATGCGTCTGCAGGCGCTAAAAGCGGCCGGTATCGCGCTCTGGGATGTGCTGCAATCATGTACCCGAACCGGTAGCTTGGATGCGAGGATTGATGCCGCTTCGGTGACGGTAAACGATTTCCAGGACTTTTTCCGGCGACACGGGCAAATCCGTACGGTGTGTTTTAACGGGGCAACGGCGGAGGCGATGTACCGGCGCCATGTGCTGCCTGGCGTCAGTGCGCTGCCGATTGATTATCTGCGGCTGCCATCGACGAGCCCTGCACATGCCACGCTGTGCTACGAACAAAAGCGTCAGGCTTGGCAAGCGGCGCTAACACGGTCGGGATAAGGCTATTTCCTGAAAAAGAAATACCAAAAATTATCCACGCTTAACACGAAAGGCACGAAAATTTCGCGCCTTTCGTGTTAAGCGTGGGTTTGGTTTTTAGCGGCCATGCTCATTACTCATCGTGATACACATCCTGCAACAGCCGCCTATTTAGAGCATTACACGTTAGACTTTCCAGGTTTTTAAAACCTGGAAGGTCTGACTATCGGCCTCTTTCCAACCCAAAATAAAGTAAGGAGCCATCAGAATGACTGCCCGTAGACTTTTGCGCATAACAATGGGACTCATTGACCGGATGTGGTTATTTCTTCTGGACATAAAAAATCTGCGCACCGGATTCTTTTATCAATTCAATAATTTGATGCCCGGTTTGGTCGGCATAAACGCCAAAATCCAAATGTGCGGCAGGATCGGTTGCGATCACTTTGACAATGTCGCCGCTGCTCATGCCCATCAGGGCTTTTTTCAGGCGCAACAAGGGTAAGGGGCAATGTAATCCGCTGGCATCGACTTCCAGGTTAAATTCAATCATGGCTTTTAAGTTTTCTCAACGATGTGGGGTACGCTTATAATACCACCCTCTTTTAAATCCAAAAATCACCGTAACGTAATGGATTATTTCCCACTCTTTTTAAAGCTTAAAGACCAGCCTTGCCTGGTTATTGGTGCCGGCGAAATTGCCGCCCGAAAAATTGACTTGCTGGCGCGAGCCGGGGCAAAAATCACCGTGATCGCCAGCGAAATCGGCCATGCCGTAGCCAGCCTGCAAGAAACACACAACCTAACCCTGCTGGAAAAGCGCTTCGACCCCGCCGACCTCACCGAGTTCAGATTGGTGGTTTCGGCGACCAATGATGAAGAAACCAACCAGCTGGTTGCCGAAACCGCCACGGAACGCAACATTCCGGTTAATGTGGTGGACAACCCCAAACTGTGCAGCTTTATTTTTCCGGCCATTATCGACCGTTCACCCATTGTTGCGGCGGTCTCCTCAGGCGGCGCGGCGCCAGTATTGGCGCGTTTGCTCAGGGCAAAAATCGAGACTGTGATCCCCCCCGCTTACGGCCGCCTTGCCGGGCTAGCCGATAGCTTCAGGGATAAGGTCAAACAACATATTACAGCGCCTGCCCAGCGTCGTATTTTTTGGGAAAACGCATTCCAGGGCGCGGTCGCCGAACTGGTTTTTTCCGGCCGCGAGCAAGAAGCCCAATTACAGCTGGAACAAAGCCTGCTGGAACAAAAACAGGGCTCCCATGTGGGCGAGGTTTATTTGATCGGCGCAGGCCCCGGCGCGCCGGATTTATTGACTTTCCGCGCATTACGCTTAATGCAACAGGCTGATGTGGTGGTTTACGACCGGCTGGTATCGGCGGAAATTTTGGATTTGGCACGCCGCGATGCGGAAAAAATCTATGTCGGCAAGGAGCGCCAATGCCACGCGCTGCCGCAGGAATCCATTAATCTGTTACTGGCTGATTTGGCGAAAGCGGGCAAGCGGGTGGTGCGCCTGAAAGGCGGCGATCCGTTCATCTTTGGGCGCGGCGGCGAAGAAATCGAAACCCTGATGCAACAAGGCATCCGTTTTCAGGTCGTGCCCGGCATTACGGCGGCATCAGGCTGTGCCACCTATGCCGGTATTCCGCTGACCCATCGCGATCATGCCCAATCCTGCACCTTCGTTACCGGCCATCTGAAAGACGATTCCATCAACCTGAACTGGGCACAGCTTGCCGCGCCTCATCAAACCATCGTCATTTATATGGGTCTGGTTGGACTGGAAAAAATCTGCCAAGCGCTGATTGCCCACGGCAGCCCCAAAGATTTACCCGCCGCGATTGTGCAGCAAGGCACCACATCGAACCAAAAAGTGGTGACCGGCACATTGGAAACCTTGCCGGACAAAGTCGCCGAGCAAGACATCAAGCCCCCTACCCTAGTCATTATCGGCACCGTCGTTTCATTACATGACAAGTTAAGCTGGTTTCAGGCAAGTCCGCCCGTTTAGGTGTTGATAAATAGCGTCTGACCGGGGCGCGGGCATAAAACAATAGAATCCACGTAACTACTCAGGGATTGTTGAAAATGACTAAATAGGCTATCAACTTAACACGGGACAGACCTTCCAGGTTTTTACTGGAGCCGCTCCCGACGGCTCCAGCACTTCCGCCATCCATGGCAGTCGTAAAACCTGGAAGGTCTACTTCGATATGCTTGTCCCGCTTTAAATGGGAAGCCACTAAATAGAACACGGATGGCACGGGTTAAACGGATAATCACGGATTGTAAAAACACAGCCTGTTTTAAAAAAATCCGTGTAAATCCGTCTAATCTGTGTGTTCCGTGTTCCATTTCTTTTTTCGCTGAGTAGTTACGAATCCACGAAAATTTCGGGGACAATTATTTTTAATACCAAACCCGAAAACCCAGCACAAAGCGCAGGCTGTGCTGGTGAGCCCGTAAAGACTCCTCTTCGACGTAATCAAAACCCAAATAAGGCGCAAATTCGCGTTCAATTTCGTAACGCAACCTGACGCCGGTTTCAAATTCGGTGATGCCGGCTTTAATGCCGCGATTTTGAATATCACGGGCGGCAACGTTGACTTCCAGCCGGGGTTGCAAAATAAGCCGCTGCGTCAACAGGAGGTCGCGGCTTAAACTGAGGCGACCTAAAAAATTGCCGTTGTCGGTGATAAAAACCGCGCTATCCACTTCGACGAAATAAGGCGCAAGCCCCTGAAAGCCGATGACGCCGTCAAAGGTGCGTTCCGGCTCGAAGGCGCGGCGCGCGCCGATTTGAAAATCCCAAAAGGTGCTGATGTTACGGCTGTAAAGCAGTTGCAAATCGGCGCGGCCAAAAATGCCTTGATCGGCGGAATAATCGCCTTCGGTTTTTATCCACAGTTTATGGTCATCGTTGCCGACCCAATTTTGCACGTCCCATTTGAATAAATGCAGCTTGCCGTTGCCTTCGTATTCCAGGCGCTCGGCCTTGAAATGGTTGAATATCATCGGGTCGTTTTGGGCTATGGCTACGTTGACAGTGAGCAGGAAAAACAACATCGGCCGACAGAGTGAAATCATCGTTATTGCCCGGTTTTTTCGACGACGAATTTGCGGAACATGCCGGTATCCATGTGATACAGCAAATGACAATGGAATGCCCACTCCCCTTCCGCATCGGCGAACACATCGACATTGACGGTTGCGCCGGGTTTGACGTTGATGACGTGCTTTTTAGGGTTATAAGGGCCGTTGCCGTTATCCAGATATTGCCACAAGCCGTGAAGGTGGATGGGGTGGTTCATCATGGTTTCGTTGACATAATGAAAGCGGATATGTTCGCCGTAGCGGACTTTGATCGGCTCTGCGTCGGCATATTTAACATCGTCAAAAGACCAGATATAGCGCGTCATGTTGCCGGTCAAGCGCAGGGTGATCTCCCGATCCGGCGGCATCCAGTCGGGATTGGGCTCGGCGGCGCGTAGCTGCTGATAACTCAGGACGGGGTAAGATTCAATGTCCGCCATCGTCGTCCCATGCACATGCGCGGCATGGGGATTGTCGGCTGCGGCAGGGCTATGACCGGCATGATGTGCGTGTTCGGCGGCTTTATCGGTTTTGTCGCCATGACTGCCATGCATGGCGCCCATGTCGGCCAGCGTCAGCAACCCTCTGGGGCGCAACGCCGGTATGGCGGCTTTTAGCCCATTGCGCGGCGTCAGCGTGGCGCTGGCATAGCCGCTTCGGTCCATGGCTTCGGCAAAAATGCTGTAAGCCTGATCCGGCTTAGGTTCGACCAGCACATCATAAGTTTCGGCCACGGCAATCCTGAACTCATCGACATCGACCGGCTTAACCGCTTGGCCGTCGGCCGCTGTCACCCGCATTTTCAAGCCCGGAATGCTAATGTCAAAATGGGTCATCGCCGACGCATTGATAAAGCGCAGGCGTACTTTTTCACCCGCTTTAAACAGTGCAGTCCAGTCCATTGCCGGGGTGTGGCCGTTAATCAGGAAATGATAGGTCGCGCCGGTGACATCAGCCCAATCGGTAGGATCCATGCGCATTTCCCCCCAAGCCAAACGGTCGGCCATGGTTTCGGCAAAACCAAGCTGGCGGATGTCCCGAAAAAAATCGAACAGGGTTCTTTTTTGGAAGTTGTAATAATCGCTTTGTTTTTTTAACCGCGCCAGGGTGCGGTGCGGGTCGGCCTCAGGCCAATCGGACAGGATAATGGCATAATCACGTTCAGGCGGATGATGCTCATGCGGCGGGTCGATTATGAGCGCCCCGTACAAGCCCATTTGTTCCTGCATACCGGAATGGCCGTGATACCAGTAGGTGCCGTTTTGCTGTACTTTGAAGTGATAGGTGAAGGTCTCGCCCGGCGCAATGCCATCGAAACTGATGCCCGGCACACCGTCCATCTGATAAGGCAGGATAATGCCATGCCAATGCAGCGAGGTATCTTCTGTTAAGGTATTGGTCACCCGCAAGGTGACCTGCTCGCCCTCATGCCAATGCAGCGTCGGCGCGGGTAAGCTGCCATTGGCTAAAACCGCCTGTTGGTTTTTGCCGGTCAGGTTGATGGTTTTCTCGCCGATTAAAAGGCGGTAAGTGTCCGCCGCGCAGATATTGCAGGCTAACAGCCACAGTAAAAAAACAGGGGTCAAGGAGGTCATTTCATGTCACGTCTCATAAGCTATCGGCCTATCCGTTTTTGCCGGTTCATCATAACTTTCAAGCGCAACCATTGCCATAGCGCCAGCGCGTTTTTTAGCATAATCGGGGCGTAATATTTTGCCTTTCCCAACAGCAAGTTTCCTAACCTGAACAGCATCAAGGCTGTGCGATGTCCCCATTTTTTTAGCCTGGCAAACAAAGGCCGTAGCGCCGCCAAACTGACCTCACGGTCATTCACCTTGCCGTGCCGATGCAGCCAGTGCAGCAAACCGGTCACATACAGCAACAGCGGCACAAAACCGGCGACAAACCAGATAAACCGTGCGCCAGCACCAAAAGCCTCGCCGGTATGCACCGGCCAGATCCAGCTGGCAAATACTTCACCAGAGGTAAATCCGCTCGGGTCGCGCACTTCTTTAATATGGCCGCTCCAGCGGTCGACCCAAACCGTGGTGTAGGGGTGGCGCCGGTTGATTTCGCTGCTTTGGCGCAAATTGATCCGGTAAATCCCGCTGTCCCCTGCGGGCGTGGTGACCCGCCTGAGTTCGGCGCGCGGGAAGGGGCCGCGTGCCAAAAATTCCGCCGACTCCAGGCTGACCGGATGGTTGTTCGGAATCGCGGTGCTAATGATAGTGCGGCCGGTTCCGCCGTGCTCCATGCCGGACGCGCCTGCCAACGTTTCCAGCACGGCCGGGTAACTCAAATGAAAACCCGTAAATGCCAACAGCAACAACACTGCGGCGCTAAGCAAACCGGCCAGGCGATGCAGGTCGAAAGCAAGCCGCACCAAACCGGCCTTATGACGAATTTTTAAGGCGCCCAAAATGTTCGGAATACCCGGCCACCATAAATAAACACCAGTACCGATAGACAGCATTAATAATACGCCCACAATACCCACGGCATTCCAGCCGAAACGGTTGAGCTGCAACTGCGTATGCAGATCAAGTAGCCAGGTAGTCAGCGTTTGCCCCCAAAACCGGCTGGCAACGACTTCGGCAGTATAAGGGTTGACCGACACCATCAGCGGCGCATACAGCTCGAAAAAGGTTTCCCTGGGTTTGTCGTACCAAACGGTGACCATGCCATGCGCAGACCTTGGCATTTCCAATGTCCAGGCACCGTGGCGGTCGGGGTGCGCCGCCCGCACGGCTGCCATCATTTTATCCAGCGACAGCCGTTTGCCCAAAGGCTGTTCGATAACCAGCCTGGGGTTTAGCAGCATGTCCAACTCTTCGCGGTAAATGCTGACACTGCCGGTCAGACCGATCAAGGCAAAAAAGAAACCGGCAATTAAGGCCAGATAAAGGTGAATTTTAAGCCAGATGGCTCGGCTGAGTAGGCGCTGCATGGGCGGTTATCTGCTAAAAATCGGCCATTATCCCATAGGGAATAGGGTGCTGTTTGTTTTTGTCTGTTAAAACAAACGGCAAAAATTGAGCGAGTTCTTCACTGGAAAAACCGTGCCGATTTTGCCACTGAGGCTGTTGACACTTGCCTCACAGGCTAGAACGGTTTATGGTTGGCTCTGGCAGATAACTAAATAGATGCTCATAAGTTTCTTAACATAATTGGCATGTGTGGGAGAAAACTTTTGCACAACTACTTATTTTACTGGACACTTTTTCGATAACCACGACATCACTTAAAGAGGCTACGACTATGGCTTATACCATTTATTTATCAGGCGAAACTCATACCGATTGGCGCGAACAAATCATTCAGGGCATCGAAAATAACGGGCTGAATGTCGAAGTGCTCGGGCCGATCACCAACCTAAATATCAGCGAAAATATCGGCTCGGAAATCCTGGGCGCCGAAGAGAATAATTTCTGGCGCGACCATAAGAGCGCGAAAATCAATGCCTTACGCAATAATTATTATTTAGGCCAAGCCGACCTTATTGTGGTCTACTTTGGCGAAAAATATAAGCAATGGGATGCAGCTTTCGATGCAGGTCTTGCAATAGGCCTGGGCATCCCGCTGATTGTGATGCATGAGCCCGAATTGACCCATGCCTTGAAAGAAGTCGATGCGGCCGCACTGGCGGTTACCCAAACCACACTGCAAGTCGTCGAAATTTTAGCTTATATTTCGCAGCGCTAACCGGCGTCCATTGCCTTTATTCCACGCAAAAAAAAAGCCCGTCATAAAAACGGGCTTTTTTAATTGCTCTGACTAATTTAACGCTTAGTTTTTAGTCTTATCAACAATCTGGTTGGCTTTAATCCAAGGCATCATGCTGCGCAGTTTCGCACCGACCACTTCAATCGGATGTTCCGCATTCAAACGACGTTTGGCGGTCATTTCAGGATAGTTGGTCATGCCTTCCATAATGAACTGCTTGGCGTACTCGCCGTTTCTGATGTTTTTCAACGCTTCACGCATTGCCCAACGGCTTTCTTCGTTGATGACTTTGGGGCCGGTGACGTATTCGCCATATTCCGCATTGTTAGAGATCGAATAGTTCATGTTGGCGATGCCGCCTTCGAACATTAAATCAACAATCAACTTTAATTCGTGCAGACATTCAAAGTAGGCCATTTCAGGCTCGTAACCCGCTTCAACCAGCGTTTCAAAACCCATTTTTACCAGCTCAACCGCACCGCCGCACAATACCGCTTGTTCGCCGAATAAATCGGTTTCGCATTCGTCGCGGAACGTGGTTTCGATGATGCCTGAACGGCCGCCGCCAATCGCGGAAGCATACGATAAGCAAATCGCTTTCGCAGTGCCTGAAGCATCCTGATGGACTGCAATCAAATCAGGAACGCCGCCGCCACGGACAAATTCGGAACGCACGGTGTGACCCGGCGCTTTTGGCGCGATCATGATCACGTCCAAATCGGCGCGCGGCACAACTTGGTTGTATAAAATCGCAAAACCGTGGGCAAAGGCCAATACCGCGCCTTTTTTGATGTTCGGCTCGATTTCGTCTTTATACAATTTCGATTGGAATTCATCCGGCGTCAAAATCATCACGATGTCAGCGCCTGCAACTGCGGGTGCAACGTCCTGTACGGTTAAGCCATGCGCCTCAGCCTTTGCCACAGAAGGCGAGCCTGAGCGCAAGCCCACGACAACGGAAACGCCGGATTCTTTTAAATTAAGGGCGTGGGCATGGCCTTGCGAGCCGTAACCGATAATGGCCACTTTTTTGCCTTTGATGATGGAAAGGTCGGCATCTTTGTCGTAATAAACTTGCATGGTTTTTCCTGTTTTGGTGTGTTTAAAATAGTGTTTTTAATGTTTTGGCTATTACTCAGGCCAGGTCGCAAAGACTTCAGTGAGTTCAACGCCTAGTTCGGGAAATAACTGCGGCCTGGCAATGTCGCCCTCAGTATACATCTGCTTCAATTGATAGCAGCCCTTCTCGTCCAGAACAAACTGATGAACCGTTTGTTCTTCCGGATAAACCAGCCAGTATTCGCTAACGCCGCTCTGCTGATACAACTCGTATTTAATAGTAATGTCACGCTTGGCGGTGCCTTTTGACAAAATTTCAATGATCCAGTCCGGCGCACCGTTGCAGCCTTGTTTATCCAATATTTCAGGCTGACAAATGACACACAAATCAGGCTGCACAACCGTATGAATATCTTGACTGGCTAACATTGATTTTTTGCGGTCATACAAACGCACATCGAACGGCGCCACATAAACACGGCATTTTTTATCCTTAAAAAAATTGTGCAGTAATGCGGTTAAATTTGTAGCAATATCTTGGTGATACACATTCGGCGCAGGCGACATTAACATGACTTTGCCTTTAATTAATTCCAAGGCATCATCAAATTTCCAGGTTATGTAATCGGCATAACTATAAGTCCGGTTTAAATCTAATTGCGATAATTCCGTAATTTCAGACATCTAGTTAAGCCTCATTTCATGTGAAAACTATTGCTTACAAATGCAGCCCTTTTTCGCCTCTTGAAATGCCGGTCGGCCCGGAACGGACGACTTCAATAATGCTGTCGCTATCGATAGCCGCGATAAACGCATCCAGCTTGCTGGAGGGGCCGGTCATTTCCACCACATAAGTGGTTGGCGTCACGTCGATAATTTTGCCGCGAAATATATCGGCCATGCTTCTGATTTCTTCGCGCATCTGTTCGCTGGTTTTAATCTTGACCATCATCAGCTCGCGCTCGATATGCGCAGATTCGGCTAAATCAATCAGCTTGACCACATCAATCAACTTGTTCAACTGCTTGGTGATTTGCTCGATAATGTCGTCGCTACCGCGTGTGACCAGGGTCATCCGAGACAGGCTGGGGTCTTCGGTAGCGGCTACGGTCAACGATTCGATATTGTAGCCGCGTGCTGAAAACAAGCCTGCGACCCGCGATAACGCGCCGGATTCGTTTTCAATCAGGATGGAAATAATATGCCTCATTACGCCAACTCCCGGTCGGTTGAAATGCCGTTTGCAACTCTTAATGTCATATCGTTATGAGCCTTGCCCGCCTCAATCATCGGGTAAACGTTTTCGGTGCGGTCGGTCAAAATATCCAAAAACACGGTGCGGTCTTTCAGCGCAAAGGCTTCTTCCAGCGCAGGCCTGACATCCTCGGGTTTGTCGATGCGCATGCCGATATGGCCGTAAGCCTCCGCCAGCTTGACGAAGTCAGGAATGGTATCCATGTACGAATGCGAATAGCGGCTTTCGTAGCTAAATTCCTGCCATTGGCGAACCATGCCCAAATAGCTGTTGTTCAGGTTGATGATTTTGACCGGCGCATTGTATTGCAGCGCGGTCGATAATTCCTGGATGCACATTTGTATGCTGCCGTCGCCGGTCACGCAGGCGACTTCGGAGTCGGGAAACGCCAGTTTGACGCCGATGGCCGCAGGCAAACCGAAGCCCATCGTGCCCAAGCCGCCGGAATTGATCCAATGGCGCGGCTTGTCGAACGGGTAATACTGCGCCGCCCACATTTGATGCTGACCGACATCGGACGTGATATAGGCCTCGCCCTTGGTGACTTCATACAACTGTTCAATCACATATTGCGGCTTGATCAGATTGCTGTTCCGGTCGTATTCCATACACTTGACGGCGCGCCATTGGTCAATCTGGTTCCACCAGCTTTCCAGGGCTTTTTTCGACGGTTTCTTTTTGCCGTCTTTCAGCATTTCCAGCATCTGCTCCAATACCGGTTTGACTTCGCCGACAATAGGAATCGCCACTTTGACGGTCTTGGAAATCGACGCCGGATCGACATCGATATGGATGATTTGGGCATGTGGGCAAAACAGATCCAGTTTGCCGGTAACGCGGTCGTCAAAACGTGCGCCGATAGCAATAATCACATCGCTGTCATGCATCGCCATGTTGGCTTCATAAGTGCCGTGCATACCCAACATGCCGACGAACTGCTTGTCGGTAGACGGATAAGCGCCCAGCCCCATTAAGGTGTTGGTAACCGGAAAACCTAAAGTGTGTGCAAACTCGGTCAATTCCTTGCTGGCCTCGCCCAAAACCACGCCGCCGCCGGAATAAATGATCGGCTTTTGCGCGGTCAACAATAAATCCACGGCTTTTTTAATCTGCCCTTTATGGCCGGTAACGGCCGGATTATAAGAGCGGATAGACACCTTTTTCGGATATTTATAAGGTATTTTTATTCTCGGGTCGGTGATATCTTTAGGCACGTCGACCACCACAGGGCCGGGGCGGCCGGTGGTTGCGACATAAAACGCCTTCTTCATGGTTTCCGCCAACTTGGTGATGTCTTTGACCAGGAAGTTATGCTTCACGCAGGGGCGGGTAATGCCGACCATGTCGACTTCCTGAAACGCATCGCTGCCGATGACCGGCAACGGCACCTGACCGGAAATAATCACCATGGGAATCGAATCCATGTAAGCAGTAGCAATACCGGTGACCGCATTGGTGGCGCCGGGGCCTGATGTGACCAGGACCACACCCGGTTTACCGGTGGCACGGGCATAGCCATCGGCCGCATGGGTTGCGCCCTGCTCGTGCCGAACCAGAATATGTTTGACCTCATCCTGCTGGAAAATGGCATCGTATAAATGCAACACCGCCCCGCCAGGATAACCGAAAATATATTCCACGCCTTCGTCCTTAAGACTCTGGATTACGATTTGTGCGCCGTTTAGCTCCACGCTATGCCCCTTTAAATAAACTTTCGAATTAAGCCGATATGTGCGTTTTTTTAAAATTCACCATCAAAATGTCCGGTTTATTTTTTGAAAACATCCCATAAGCTGCTACTGACAGCCGCCTGCTCAGACGGCGTAATGTGAGCATTTTACTAGGTTTTTGGGCAAATTGTACACGCCTCTGTTGCCCTTTTTACGTCTTATCAGTCTGGCAACAGCAATTGTGGCTGGTCATTTACCAAAAAAGTCCGTAAAGCCCCTTCCTTCAGGTGGGGGATGTAAGGATACCCTTGATTTATTTTGTTTGTAGCCATTCTGTGAGCGCCCATACAATTAATTTGGCGATTGAAACCGTCCTGAGATTTAGATTCTTTTTTATCGCGCAGAAAAAATCTGTTGTCATCCGAAACTGAACACGATTAACCTCCTTAGCCATAAGCCATAAAATGAGCTGTACCACTGTAATCAAATGAAAACACAAAACAAAACACTAAAAGTCAGGATCAGGGATAAACAAACAGATGTGTTAAACCGTATGGATTTCTAGTGCAATCAGGTTTGGAATGCAGCCAATGAAGAAAGCGCCGAATTTTCCGGGGTGCCCATCCCGGAAGTCGGTTATAGGACTTACGCATTGACAAATTAACAA
>JAUXXQ010000142.1 GCA_030684815.1 Methylobacter sp.
ACCCGTAAATTCAATGCGCATTTGTTGGAAAGGTTTTCTTGCCACTTAGGGTTGGACTTTACTGCCATAAAATCCAGCCCAGGCTTTGCAGCCCTATGTAACTATGGCGCTATCGCCGCGTAAACTGTCTGAAGTATTGCTTTTAAAGCCGCTTGCCTTTATCGGCGGCCTCGCGAAAGTAGAAGGCTTTTATGCAATATTTGCCATATTTTAAGAATAGAAGCGGTACGTTGTGATTGGATGATTTGTCGTTTTCGCCACATGTTAGGGATGCCTTTTAACGCGTCTTTCTTCGCTTTAACGATGATGTTGGCTTGACCCTGTAGGGAGAAATGCACCACCGACACGATATTTAAGACAGCATGAGCCGGGAGCAGCAGCCAAAACAGGATACCGGGCATGTTCTTGACGAATGTCCAGACCATGTTGCGGTGACCGTGATAGACGGAAAAATCGCTATGCTGCCCACCGGTGCTGGCCGATCCTGCGTGATAAACAATTGCATCAGGCACATAACGGGCGGAATAATTGCCCAGTTGCAGACGAAAACCTAAGTCAACATCTTCAACGTAACAAAAAAAATCCTCGTCAAAGCCGCCTACCTGCTTTAAAGCACTTAATCGATAAAGCGCGGCGCAAGCGCAAGGCGAAAATATTGCTTGCCCGATATTATCATCATCGGATTGCGTTTTACCGTAACCATCCCGCCATAACAGGCCGGAAATATGATAAATATCGCCTTTACCGTCAATTTTATCCGGCGATTCAAGCTGCATTTGTTTCGAGCCGAACATCGAAATGGCCGGATATTGCTGGCTTGCTTTCATCAAATTCAACAGCCAGTCTTTATCGGGCAGCGCATCGGGGTTAAGTAAAGCCACCCATTCGGTATCGCATTCATCCAAGGCGCGGTTATTGGCAGCAGCAAATCCCCAATTTTCATTCAAGTAGCGGACAGTAACCCCGGAAACTTGGGCCGCCAGCTGAGCCGAACCGTCACTGCTGCCGTTATCCATAAGCAAAATCCGCTCAGGTTGATAGCTTTGCATTTGGAGATGCAAAAGACAGCGCTGCAGTAGATTACCGCCGTTCCAGTTAACGATAATGACAGTGATGGACATAAATGTTTGTTAATAAGATTGGGATACTGAGTTGGCTGGCAACTTAAAGCGGGATAGTAATCGGCCTGCGTTAAGGCGGTTTAGTTTACCGGGCTGGGATTAATGTGGAGATGATTTTATGCAAACCCGATCTCATCCATAATGTTTTGCTTTTTATTTCTTCAAAAGCCCTTGAGCGCAAAACATCGACTTCACCCATTTGTTGCTGAAACCACCGGTCGTCAATCCCATAGTCGCTGACCAATAGGTCATGGTGTTTCGGGCTGCTCAGTAAGCTTTGCATATCAAGCAGCCCGATAAGCTGATAAGGCTTGCCTAACCATTTATTTTCAATAAAAAACAATAATGTTTTTTCAATGGCGAGATGTTCTTCTGTAGGGATATTTTTAACAACGAGTAAATCTGAAAAACCATCAATAAGTTGGTCGCGACCCACGCCTTCAAAAAAATTTTTGGCTATAAGGTAATGCTCATTGATCGTTCTTATCGAATTTTCAGGGCCCTGGCTACTCGCATTTTCACCGGGTAAAATCCTGAAATTGATGAATTCACGATCTGATATATAAATATCATGCCGTTTAATCAAGCGGATCCATGCGTCAAAGTCCGGGAGTTGCCGAAGCCGGTTGTTATACATCCCAAGCTCTTCATAGCAAGAGGTACGGATCAGCATTGTAGGGTGGCAAATACAATTGCCATGATCAAAAAACTGCCTCAACCATTGGCCTTGAGATCGGTTTTCTTGATCAAAAACGGCTCCAAAAGGAAGCAACGCCTTATCAATACTTACCCCATCCTTATCAATAAAACGAGCCCTACCAAAACATGCGCCAACTCCGGGATTTTCCCGCATAATTTGAACTTGAAAAGACAGCTTGTCTGAAACAGTCCAGCAATCATCGGAATTAATTAAGGCGATGAATTCGCCTGAAGCCCGTTCAATTAGCTCGTTGGTGACGGCACAGGCGCCACGGTTAATGGTGTTTGGAAAGAATCGAACCCTTGGGTCTTTTATTGAGGCAACAACGTCCCTTGTTCGGTCTGAAGAACCGTCATCAGCAATCAAAAACTCAAAATCTATCCCCTGTTGGGCAAGGACGCTATCGATGGCTTGTTTGACGAAGTCGGCATGATTGTAAGTCGCCATAATAACGGAAACTGTGGGTGATTTCATAACGAACCTGGCTGAATGGTTTTGATAATAAAATGTTTGAGTTTTGGGGGCACTAACGCACGCATTACCACCAAGAATATTGGCGGCAAACAATCAACAAGCCAAGTAAGCAAACACGCTGTGGGTTTTCTTGCGGTAACGGCAATATGAGTCAAATTGGACATGGAAACCGTATGTTGAAGCCGGTTTGACAATAATTCAAACTCCGAATGGTAAACCTGGTCTGTTAATTTATCGTACGCCGGAATTAATGCTAACTGCGTTTTAAGTTTTTCCGTTGGGGCTGTTTGCGTCCAAACCCCTTTTGAATGCAGACGATAAACCGACATGGCTTCTTCGATGAAGCCGATTAAACTGCTGCGCGCCACGCAAATATTCACAATCCAATCATAAGAGCAGATTTCAAAAAGCCCTTTAGGTAGTGCTAACAAAGCCGATTTACGGTACATGCAAGTTGAAAAATTTCCCACCAAATTATCCGCGATCAAGTCCCTGGCGCTTATCAAACGGTAGCCCCCCCCAATAGCAGTCCTTGGGTAGAAATGAAAACGGCTTTGCTCAAAAACAAGATAGTTAACAGAGCAAAGGTCGCACTCCCAATGGAGGTCAAGAAATTCGGTTTGGCGTTGAAGCTTGAATGGGTTTATCCAATAATCATCGCCTTCCAGAACGGCAACATAATCAGCCGAACAAGCCGAAAATGCGCGCTGGTAGTTTTTTGTGATGCCCCGGTTCGTTTTATTATCCAGATAGTTAAAATGAAACCGGTCGTCTTTATTCTCGTATTCTTTGATGATGGCAACGGTATTGTCCGACGAACCATCGTCAGCAACGATCAATTCAATAGGGCCGTTAATTACTTGCCCAAATAGGCTGTCAAGGGCTTGGCGAATATAGTTCTCATGGTTATAGGTGACCAAGAGCACACTGATTCGATAGGGGGTTGATGCTGTAGTTGGCATTTTTTAACCTAAGTGATTCAATATTATAGTGCATTATTTAATGCTGACCGACAGCCACAAAAAAGCGGTTTTGTATTTATTAAGGTTAAGCATAACAACGTGTCCCGCTTTAAAATGGGAATTTGAAGGAGCCGTTTATTTTAAGTCAAGATTGCTGAAAAGAAAGGCCCGCTCTAATTCAAGCAAGTCACGTTTACGCTCTTTTATGCGTCGGGCAGGGTTGCCGGCATAAATGCCAAAGGCCTGGCAACTTTTTGTGACCAAACTGAGTGCGCCTATTGCAACGCCCTCCTCAAGCGTTATTCCAGGTAAAATCACACTGCCGCAACCAACAATAACATGCTTGCCAAGAAACACATCGGCGTGAGTAACACCGGTGAACTGGCTGGGCAATGTCGGGTTGGTCATGGTCACGCCGGAATAGTCATCATTGCTTGAATAGATGGAGACACGTGAAGAAATGTTACAAAAATCAGACAGCGTTATTTTTCCGGCGCCAATTAAAGACGAAAATACCGCAATATGGACATTATTTCCGACGCTTATGCCACCAGTCCCTGCTGATAACACACAGAAATCATCAATTCTGACATTGTTGCCCAACGATATTTTTGAGGGCTTATAAAATGAAGCGCACGCTGAAATCTGCACATTGTCGCCAATCACAGCGAAACCCATTTTCTCAATTGATTCACGGGGTAGCATCGCCATTAAATTACCGTCCCACCTGAGCTAAAGGCATATCACGCCAATCCCTTCGAAATCACGTTGACAACATGATCCAAATCTTGCTGGGCTAAGGTAGGGTATATCGGTAGGCATAGCACTTTGGATGCCGCATCGGAGGCCACAGGCAAATTGCCGCGCTGGGCAGAAGGCAAACCCCGATACATGGGGAAATCGGAAATCAACGGATAAAAGTAGCGCCTGGCATAAATGCCTTGCCCTTTAAGTTTCTCGTAAAGCTCATCCCGGGTCAGTGGGTATTCTGTCCCTACCAGTATTGGAAAATAAGAATAATTGGCGTCCATTTCACCTGCATCGCCCAAACATTGTATGCCGTTGAGTTGGGCAAGACGCCCACGGTAAAAGAGGTCAATTTCTTTACGGCGAACAAGGGCTTTATCTATATGCTGAAGTTGCAACAAGCCAAAAGCTGCGTTGATTTCGCTCATTTTGCCGTTAATACCAGGTGCAACTACGGTCACCTCATCTACGATGCCGAAATTTTTAAGGTGATCAATACGCTGTTTGGTTTTGGCATCGGCGCAAACAATCGCCCCGCCTTCAAAGGTATTAAAGACCTTAGTTGCGTGGAAGCTTAACACCGACAGGTCGCCGTGGTTGAGCACGCTGCCGTGTTGGTCTTTTACACCGAAAGCATGGGCCGCATCATAAATAATTTTAAGGTTATAGGTGTCGGCAATTTTTTGAATTGCGCTAACATCGCAGGGATGCCCGTAGCAATGCACCGGCATTATAGCCGTAGTATGCGGTGTTATCGCTGATTCTATTTTGTTTGGATCAAGGTTAAGCGTATTGGGGTCAATATCGACAAACACAGGCTTGATGCCATTCCACAATAAAGAATGTGCGGTGGCCACAAAAGAATACGGCGTAGTGATCACCTCGCCGGTAATACGCAAGGCTTGCAAGGCGGTAACTAAAGCAATCGTCCCATTAGTGAATAAGGCGATATGTTCGACGCCTAAATATTCACATAACGCCGCCTCTAGTTGTTGATGGAACGGGCCGCTATTGGTGAGGATTTTGTTGTCCCAGATTTTTTCCAGATAGGGGATAAATTCTTCTAGCGGCGGCAATAAGGGTTGCGTAACGAAAATATTATTTTTTTCATTCATGACGCGTTTTTCTTATGAGTGAAAAATGAATAACAATATGACCAGTAGGAAAGGCATTTGGCATATAGGGGATTTTGCTGCTTCATCAGCGCCGCCTCAAGCTGGATGATCTGATTTCCACGTGCTGCCCAATCCGTTTCAAGGTTGGCAAGCGACTGCTCAAGTTGAATAATCTGATTTCCACGCGCGGCCCAATCCGTTTCAAGGTTGGCAAACGACTGCTCAAGTTGGCCGATGACTTCCCCGCGCGCAGCCAATTCTGTTTCAACATTGCGGATATGGTTGTTTAGTCTGCTTAACTCAAGATTTAGCTTGCTAAAGTCAAGATTTAGTTTGTTTAACTCAAAACGTTCTAATTGACGTGAGCCTAGTGCGGAAAAATAAGTTATTAATTTTTGCTTTTCATCTGAGTTCGGCTCGAGCCAATGCAGTTTTTTTTCATCTGGCGCGTCATTCAGTTGCAAAACACCTAAGCCATTAGAGTGCATAAACTCTAAATTATTCGGATAATGTGCCTGCAACTCTTCCCAGAGTTTCCACACCCCAAAGTCGCGCTCACGGACATGGGTGTCGTGGAACAATACTATCGCACCGGGCGCTAATTTCGGCAGCCAGGTTTCAAAATCATGGCGAACCGCCTCATAGGTATGCAAGCCATCAATATGCAGCAGTTCTATTGATTTATCCTCGAAAGCAGTTACTGCCTCATCGAAGGTCATACGCAACAATTTGGAAAAGCCCGCATAATGTTTTTGATGATAAGCATTCACATGGGCAAAAACCTCATTATCATAGCGCCCTGCGTGTTCATCACCTTGCCATGTATCAACGGCATAGCAGTTTGTTGAAAAATTATTCTCAACAATAGCCTGGCAAAACGAAAAATAAGAGTTTCCAGTATGCGTACCAAGTTCAACAAACACGTTAGGTTCGACTTCCTTGGTCACCCACGCAGCAAACGGCACATGCCCTATCCAGGCATTAGGGGGCTGCAATGATTTTGGAGAAAATGCACTGGCTTCTAACAAATTATTTAAGTTCATGTTGTTATGTGGTTATGGTTATATGGTTCAGCATTTTAGATGTCAATCCCAACTGCGTTTTCTGTTTTTGCTGAGGTTTCCAGCAAAGGCAACACATCCGCCGCCCACCAGGCGCTAGGATGACGTCGTATCGCCTGCTCAATAAATGCGTAGGGGTCTTCATTGGGCGCCGAAAAACGCAGATAATGTGCCCCCGCATAAAACTCGCACACAAACCCCATAAGGGGGGTATGCGCTATTTTGGCTAATTTAGCCGCTCCTGGGGCAAAACTGCAGGATACGCCTAAAAATGGTCTGATAAGCGCAGACTCGTTGAAATCAGCGGGCAAATCACCGACGATTACCACTGCGCCGCCGCGCTGCAAAAAACGCACGAACTTGCCGGCGTTGCCTTGCCGGTCAAGAATTTGGCCGCCGTTGAGGTAGCGCCCCATGGCCGCGTATTTTTGTCGGTAAAAGCGGCCTATACTAGGGTGCACCCGCGGATCATCAACTACATTGGAACTCATGCCCAGCACCGGAACGCCAAGCCGCTGCAGCAATACAGTGCCCAAAATGCTACTGCCAAAATGTCCAGTAAGGAAAACTACGCGAGGGTTCTTTTGCAGCAACGCCAGCATATCATCAAGGCCTTGGTAAATGACCGGCCAACGCGAAATGTCGCGCCCAATGATCATGCAAGCCGCTTCCCACTCCTCAATGCTCTGCATTTGGTAGCGCCGCGCCACTGCTTGCGTTAGCGCCTGTGTATCGGCCTCCGGTAAAAGCAAACTTAATGTTTGTTGCGTGCGCTGGTACAGACTTTTATCTTGGAGGGAGAACTGCCGCCAGTCCCGCTTTAGCCAAGCGTACAACAAGCCTCGCTGAGCCGCCAAATACCGCCCCCAAGATAAGGGCAAGCGCGCCATCAAAGGTAGCAACACCCCGTAATCCCATGCGATCCATTGACGCTGAATCCAGCTTAAATGGTTCATAACTGCCCCCACGTCCGCTGCAGGGCAATCACGCCGATTTCAAGGCCTGGTTGCGTCACTTCGAATTCAGAACATCGGGCAGAATCGTAAATATGGATGGCTTGCTCACATAATAGAAAAACATTGACCACATAATGGCCCCGCAACAACTGAATGTTGGGGAATTTTACATGGACGGTTGCGGCACCTTGGGCATCGCGCACCAAGCTGACCTTATCGTAATAAGTGCAGCAGCTAGTGATATTTTGCCCGCTCTCGTTAGTAATGATTATCGCAACGCTTGGGCAAGGTAAGTCCGGGCTGGAGTTAAAACTGACGTGCACGGCCAAAGTAGAGGCCATGCTGGTCAGCTTTAACGTAGGGAGCGCCTGGCCATCAGCCGTTGCAACGACATGGGTGAGTTGGGCCGAGCCTGCCGATGACGGGGCAGTTGATAATGTAAAGTCGATAGCGTCAGACGCCGCAGAGGGCTGGGGATTGTCAACCTGATCCAGAAACTGGTTATATCCCCGGCACACTATGGCTGCTTCATCTAAGATGCGCATTTGGCCGTTATCTAACCATAATGCACGCTGGCACAACGCCTCAAGCTGATAAATATTGTGCGAACAAAACAATATCGTGGTGCCGCGAGCTTTTAAATCAAGGATGCGGTCAAATGACTTTCGCGCAAACGCGCCATCCCCTACCGACAACGCCTCATCAATCACCAAAATATCAGGGTCGATACTGGTGGCGACAGAAAAAGCCAGGCGCACATACATGCCGCTGGAATAGGTTTTGACCGGCTGGTCGATAAAATCGCGGATACCGGAAAATTCAACAATGTCTTCGAAGCGTGCGTCAATCTCTTTCCGGCTCAAGCCCATAATGGCCGCGCTCATAAACACATTTTCGCGGCCACTAAACTCAGGGTTGAATCCTGCACCAAGCTCCAGTAACGCGGCAATGCGCCCGTGAACAACAACGTCTCCTGAGGTTGGTGTCAAGGTGCCGCAAATCAGCTGCAATAACGTAGATTTTCCTGAACCATTGCGGCCGATAATGCCCAGCACCTCGCCTTTGCCAACTTCAAAGCTGACATCGCGCAAGGCCCAAAATTCACGAAAATACTGTTTTCTGCCACGCGACAAGAACTGCTTTAGACGGTCATGCGGCTGCTCGTAAAGCTGGTAACATTTGCTTAAGTTTTTGATGCTGATAGCAGCGGCATTGGCACTGGGTGCGGCTGTCTTTTGCGGTGATTCAATTGGCTTCATCGTATTAATCGTTAAGCTGCCCCGGAAGCGTCAATGCTTCAGGCAGGCTGTCCTGTTTATGCCCCATGCGCGTCATTGCATCTTGACGCAGGCGAAAGTCTCATCAATTTTCCTGTACGCTATTTCTATGCCGTCCAGATAACTAGGTTCACAGCACATCAGCAAAACCTTTTCTGGTTTTTTCAAACCAAAATAGCCCTAGCCAAGCGGTGACGAGGGATACGGCGCTGTAAATGCCCAGATAAGTCCAATCTGGTTGTTTGCCCCAGAGCAAAATATTGCGGACTTGCTCGACAACAAAAGTGATCGGGTTTAAAAACAGGTAGCCACTCACGCTTTCCGGCAAGGCACTTAGAGGATAAAAAATAGGGCTCATGAACATCAGCACTGTGATTGCCATGCCAACAAGCTGCCCTATGTCACGGATAAAAACCCCAAGCGACGCCAGCAGCCAGGACAAGCCCATAATCAGCAACAAAAACGGCAGTAACACAATAGGCAGCAACAGCATTGTCCAAGAAAAACTATGGCCGAGTATGGCTAAAAAAACTAACAACACCCCCAGGCTGATGCAGGTATGGAACAAGGCTGAGCCCAGTGCGACCCAAGGCAGTATTTCGAGCGGAAAAATAACCTTTTTGACGTAATTGACATTGCTCAAAATCAGATTGGGCGCACGCAAAATGCACTCGGAAAAAAGATTGAACACCATTAAGCCGGCAAACAGCACCAAGGCAAATTCATATTGGTCGACATCACCTTGCCCCCAACGCGCCTTGAACACAAAGCCAAAGACGAAGGTATACACCGCCAACATCAGCACCGGGTTTACGAACGACCACAGCAAGCCTAGGAACGAACCACGGTAGCGGCCGATCACTTCGCGTTTGACCAGTTGCAAGATGAGCGGGTAATGGCCCAGTAGGCTGAGGAATGGGTTAAAAAAACGCAATGTTGTCGAAGTCAAAATATCAGAAAAATCTACGGGCACTAAAATTTCATTATCGCAGATAAAAAAGCGGCACGACAATTGTTTTATCGGAAAACCAGGCCGCAGCTATCGGCCGTAAACGCTATTATTCAGTTTGTTCACCGCTTGCGACATGGCTTAAATAATTAATGTCCTTAATCTCCAAGTTATTGCCGTTGCGCGCAATCACGCCGTGAGTTTGTAATTTTTGAAATACGCGGGTGACGGTTTCACGGGTGACATTAATCATAATGGCGATTTCTTGATGTGTGGGCGCAAGCACAATAAGCTGCTCCCCGCCCGGCGTTTTTATCGTTAAGCGGATCAGTTGCGCGCAAACACGTTGTAATGGCGACGGCATGGTCAGTAACGTCCGCTGCGTGAGCGCTTCACGCAAGCGCTTGGCCAGCCGGGTATTGATCAAGGCGGCCACTTGCGGCACTTCATTAACCAGCTGCAAAATGATTTTAGCGGGCACCGTCACAAAGCGCGATGGCACTAACGAGATCACCATCTCATGTGTAGGCAGTTGGTCAACCACCGCGAGCTCGCCAAAAAAATCGTTCGGCTCGACAAAATAAAGCCCGGCTTCGCGCCCGTCCAGCGTAATGTCAACGCCTTGCAACCGGCCATCCAGCAGCAGGCCCAACGAGTGTGCGAGCTGGTTTTTTTCCATGACCACTTTGCGCCGGGGTACTTCCACCAATTGTGCATATTGACTGAGCTGACGAATAACCTCAGCCGGGAGCGGCTTGAAAAGGTCAAACTGCTTGAGCAGCAGGGGATCAACAGCCATGAGGAAGCAAAAATTTTGTCAAAAACAAATAAGTCCCATCTGTAGTATTTAGATTTTTTAGGGAGGGCTAAAATCTGGCGCTGAACCTGATATTCGGTTCCGTTTTTATTATAGGGTAGTCATTGTTTGGCTGTCATCATTTTGCTGTTTTTTATGCCGATAAAAGGCTGAACATCGTCTTGAAACTTCGTTATCTATGGAAAATAGCTGACGCGTGTGATTCCAGGCACAGCGCAACAGCAGATATAAGGTAGTATGCAGCCATTAAATGAAATTGTACCCATAAAGGAACAATAATGAATAACCCAATAAAAGTAAGTTGCTTTAAAGCGCTTGATGCCCCCAAGCGGCAGTGGCGCGGGATAACGGCGGCTATCTTGCTGGTATTGTTTGCCGTCCCGCAGTTAAGTGCTAACGAACAAAATCAACCGGATATAGCGGGGCAAGTCACTCTGGTCATCGGTCAGGCGGTAGCGCATAACCAAAAAGGCGAACAGCATGTACTGAAACGCGGCGACTCGGTTTATGTTGCAGATAGGATCGAAACCGCTGCAGGCGGCCATGTGCATTTACGTTTTATCGATGATGGTACGGTTAGCTTGCGCCCTAACAGCCGTTTAAGCATTGAGCTTTATCGTTACGACAGGGTGCATCCTAACAACAGCGCCATTCGTTTCAACCTGGAAACCGGCGTTATCCGCAGCATTTCCGGAAAAGCCACCGAAGCCGCGCATGACCGCTTCCGCCTCAATACGCCCATTACCGCAATTGGCGTTTTAGGCACTGATTTTGTCGTGCGCGCCGAATCGGAAAAAATGTGGGCCGGCGTCTATTCAGGCGCCATTGCCATCGCCCCGCTCAACGCGCAGTGTTCGGCCAATGGGCTCGGCGCCTGCGCCGGCGCGACCCATTTATCTGAAACCATGGGCAGTGTTATGCTTGAATTTAGCGGCGGCAGAATCAGGGAAAAAATTATCCCGCGTGACCGGGAGATCCTGCCAGAGGCAAACCAGTCTGACGGCAATGGCGAGAAATTAAGCCAGTCCACAACACCCTCGATACAAGCTGAAAGCCGTACTGTCAGTATTGATAAAGGCGGCAAAAGCGACGGGGCTTCAACTGCAACATCAGGGCGCATGACGGTTGCGGAAATGAAAGCAACGGATGTTGCCACTCAGTTGGATATGCCCAAGCAAAATAAACAGCCACCGATAGTTATACCCACACCACCAGCGTCATTTACCTGGGCCCGTTGGGGTGGGCAATGGACAGGGGATACCATGAGCCAACCTTACGCTGAAGTACGGGATGCTGGAAAAGTGACGGTCGGCAACAAATATTTTGTGCTGTTTAGCACCCCCTCGGCATTGTCCGAACTGGAACCGCGGTCTGGTGCTTACGACTTTAAATTAAGCCAAGGCCAAGTTCATTTTGTCAGTAACGGCCCGGATTGGCAGAAAGATAAAACGACTCTTGCCAACCTAGATGCGGCGACGCTGCATATTGATTTTGCCCAGAGGCAGTTTGCTACTGACCTAACTATGAGCAATTTTAAGAACGAATCCGCTAATCTCAATATATCAGGCGCCATTAGGGACAATGGCATTTTCACTGCAAAGAATGCAGCCGGACAAGTGGCTGGGGCGTTATCCACAGAAGGTGAGCACGCGGGCATGTTTTTCGAACGCGAGATTCAATCGGGAACTTTCCACGGCATTACGGATTGGATAAAACACTAATGCCAACCGATACTTTATTTAAAAAGCGTCTGACGCCGTTCGTATTTGCTGCAACATTGACCCTGACCGTCAGTATTTTTTGGGCGGAGCCTTTTTCCAATATTGAAGCTGTCGTGGGTGATCAGTTATGGCAACTGATTGATAGCGGCAGCCCCGCTAATCGTGAACGGCGCGTAGTTGTCATCGACATTGATGAAGCCAGTATCGCCCAATACGGCGCTTGGCCCTGGCCGCGCGAGCGTACCGCCGCCCTGTTAGCAAGCCTAGCCGAGCAAGGCGTGGCCCAACGTATTGTTGACATCACTTTTCCCGATGCCAAACCGGGCGACGACCAACTGGCAACAGAATTGCTGAAAACCCCGACCATTTTGGCGCAAGTGTTAGCCGTTAATGCCGATCATCCAGTGAACAGGGGGCAACCGCAAGGCGCCCTGTCTACGGCACTATGCCCCGGACAATTCCCCGAAGCTAACGGCATAATCGCCAACGCGCCGCATCTTCGTGCAGCCGGCGCCGGGCACATTACCCCGCAGATTGCAGCCGATGGCGTTATTCGGCAGTTGTCGGCCATTATCTGTTATCAAAACAAAGCTTATGTCACCCTAGCCTTGGCCGCGATAGCCGAAGGCGCAGGCCTCACACCTGATTTTACCGTTGCTGCCGGTAACCAATGGCTAGCGCCGATGGCCATACTACGCCACCCTGGACTACCTGGATTTTCGGTGCCCATCACCGCGCAAGGCGATATCCTGTTGCCTTGGTGGATGTCGCGTGCCGCCATCATTTCCTTGTCTGCCAAAGACGTTATGGAAGGCAACGTTCCGGCCGGATACCTGAAAGGCGCTTGGGCGCTGGTGGGTGCAACGGCGTTCAGCATCGGCGACACCGTTTCGACACCGCAGGCGGGGACAGCCAGCGGCGTCGAAGTCCATGCGCAACTACTGACCGCACTGTTGGATGGCCGCATACCTTATCAGCCGCGCGGTGCAATACCGCTGCAGATCGGCTGGATGGCGCTATCAGCTTTATTGATACTGAGCGCCAGCTATTTTCGCCGTGGCATATCGCGCGTTTACGGCCCACTATTAACCGGCCTGCTGCTGCTGGCCGCCAGTGCCGCCTTGCACACTGGCTTGCTCTGGGCTTTTAGCCTCTGGCTGCCGTGGATGACACCGGCATTTTTTATACTGTCCTTGGTCACCTTAATCACCACACAAGGCTATCTAAATAGCCGTGCTGAAGGCGACCTGCTTTACCGCAACCTCTCCAGCTATCTGCCGGCCCATGTCGCCAAACAGATCGCCCAACAAGAACCGGGCAGTACGTTGAATGCGCATCATGAGCAAGTCATTGTCCTGTATGCTGATTTAAGGAACTTTTCGGCCTGGTGCGACCAATTGCCAGCAGAACAAGCGGGTGCGCTGCTACATAACTTCTATACCTTTGCCAGTAAAATTATCCATCAGCAAGGCGGCGTCGTTGAAGAATATGTAGGCGATGCGGTCATGGGCGTATGGCGCAACGGCCCTACCGATTTACGGCCACTGATTGCTGCCAAAAGCATGGTCTTGACCGGAGAGGAGCTGTTCGGCGCCGAAACCAACATCAACACACTACCACCGTTAGCCGTCGGCATCGGCATAGAACAGGGTGAAGTTTTAGTCGGCGCATTCGGCCCTGCCCGTCGTCGGGTACACACCTTACTAGGCAGAACAGTAACGACGGCAATACGGCTGCAAGCCATGACCGGCGAACTGTCGCAACCCATCGTCTGCGGCGAAAATGTCGCTAAAAACTGGAAAGAGCAGGTAAGCATCACCTCGTTAGGCAATTTCCTGTTGCAAGATAGGCCACAGCCGACCGAACTGTTCGTGCCGGAAGCCGAGTACAGCCGAATGGATTCGTCGTCTGCCAAGCCCCTACAAACGGAGTTGACGGTAGATATCGGGTGAATTTCAATGTAGGCGCTCACATCCAGCTTAGCAAAAAGAGGACGAAGAGGGAGGCATCCCACTACATTGCCTCTAGCTCCTTTTTGCCAAAGAAAAGGGCTGAACGCTTATGCTGCAAATGGCTCATGGCAGTCTTGCTGCTATGCACACTCCCCACCATCGGCGCAGCAAACAGCTGCGATCAAGCCTGCCGCCAACAAATTGATGGCCTGGTGCACCAAGCCTCCACACTGAACAACGACAAACGCTACACCGAAGCAGCAGATCTGTTAGAGCGCCTATTAATGGAGTACCCAGATGCCGAAGGCGCCGCGCAACAATACAGCCGCGCATTGGCAGGGCTAGAAAGCCCGCAGGACAATCAGCCCCTAGTACAAGCGGAGCCATCAAAGCAAGGGGATACCAGTCCGCACAATTGGCAAACCAGTGGCGACCTACAAGTACGTGGCGGCTACAGCAGCAACCTTAATCAAGCGCCTACCCAGCCAACCATCCAACTGACCCTGCCCGACCAGACCGTTACCCTCGAATTGCAGCAGGAATTTCAAAGGCAAGCCGGGCTTGGCATTGAAACACAACTGAGCATGAACGCAGGACGCCAGCTCGCAGACAAATTACAATGGCAAATAAGGGGCGAACTGTTTAACCGCGAAACAGACTACAGCGGTTACGCAGACTACCAAGGCGCCAACCTGTTAAGCACACTGATGCAGCAATGGGATGGCGGCGCCGAGACCGGTGCCGCACTAGGATTTAATGCACTGCGCTATGGCGGCGACACCTATCTGTACACCACTCAAATGATGCTGCGTCATATCGGAAAAAAAGGCGCTTACTGCAAACCGCAGACAGGACTGGATGTGTTATGGCAAAGGCAGCATCAAAACCCGCTGCTCGATAGCCGCTACACCGGACTGATGGTCGGCGTACTCTGCGACACCCGCCTCGGCTTTTATAGCGCAGCAATCAACGCAGGCTGGGATTGGGCTTCCAGCCAGAGGCCGGGCGGCGATCAGCAACGTACCCGATTGGACATGCTCGGTATCTGGACAACCGACGCCATCATCAAGGACAGCTTTATCAAGGCTCATACCGATTTCCTGTACAGTAACGACATGCAGCCATACAGCGCCTGGCTGAGTAATGGTGCCGAAAGATACCTAAACCGAATCGGTTTAGGGCTGGATTATGACTGGCCATTGGCAGCAATAGCCGACAACTGGCGGGGAACCGCCAGTGTAAGGTGGCAAAATCAGAACAGCAATATCAGCCTATTTGAAACCAACAGCCTGGAAAGCTGGCTGGGTGTCAGAATCGTTTGGTAGCAACTCAGGCCCGCTCAAACCCACCTATTCCATTTAGTTATAGCTCCAGCTTGGGGCTATCAACTTAACACGGGACAGACTGGGAACGCCAAGCCCCAGCTTGGCGAGTGTTCGCGCCAAGCTGGGGCTTGGCGTTCCCGGCCACCCATTTAAAACTGTCCCGGCTTAAGTGGGTAGCCCACTTATTCAAGTTTTCTGCTTGAGCAATAAAATGCAAATGATTTTCTAAAATCACATACCCATAAAGCCGCATCCCCTGATGCTCGCGTTGATAGCGCCAACAATCCAGCACTATTTGCACCGACTCAGTACGGGTAAAAACAGGCAGCCACTCCAGCACGGTGCAGGTCATAAAATGAGGACTTGCCGGATCGACAATTTTGTAGCGACTTCTGCCCATGGTTTTAGCCTCTGAATAGAGTGTGACTCGGGACGCTGGAGCGTCCACAACTGCATTCCCATTTATGCCCTCGGGTGCGCTGGAGCGTGGGAACGATGAAATCGTTCCTTAATCGTTCCCACGCTCCGGCGTGGGAATGCATCCCGCGACGCTCTAGCGTCGCCACCCAGACCCAAAGCAAACATCACTTGCCCCAGCAATCTGCCGCAGACAAGCCAGAACCGGAAACAGTTTTATCACCCGCCTGATTAATGCCCAGCGCACCACATTTAGCATCAACAAACGGACTCGCTGGCGTCGCCGTCGCCGTATAAGCCGTAGCCGTATTCCCACTAACCGCAACCGTATAATGGCCATCAGGCGAGGTGGCAGCAACACCTATATTAGCCAACGTCCCATACGTCGTATTATTAGCCCGCCACTTCTCCTGCGCCAACTGCACCTGCAACAACGCCGCCTTCCCATCAGACCGCTTTGCCCTAATCACATAATCCGTATAAGCCGGATAAGCAATCGTCGACAAAATCCCGATAATCGCCACCGTAATCATCAGCTCAATCAACGTAAAACCCGAACCGCGTTTAAATCCACACATCACATCACCCCGTCATAAAATTAAAAAACTGAATCAAATATAGCACAAGCCGTAACCTCAAACTCACAGCCAACAAAACAACCCTATAGAAGCCAATAAAAACTTACAAAATGTACACCAACTAACAAATTAAACTTAAAAAATAACCTATAATTCAGTAAACAGAAAACATCAGGCCGACATCATGAACAGAGCAAAAATCACCGGATTTACCCTGTTTGAAGTAATGATAGTAATAGCCATATTAGGCATACTTGCCGCCATAGCCGTGCCGTCTTATCAAGACATGATCGAACGCAACCGCCTAAAACAAGCCGCCGAAGGATTAAAATCAGACATGCAATACGCCCGCACCCAAGCCATAAAATTAAGCCAAAGCGTCATCGTCTCGCGTCAAACCGGCGGCGTTGGCGCGTGGTGCTACGGCCTAACGATAAGAACCGGCAACAAGACCAGCTGCGATTGCAGCATTACCGACGCCGCTGCGGCCACCTACTGCGACATCAAACGCGTACCTAGCACAGACAGCATTAGCACCGAAATGGTCGCAGCCGCCGTCAATAACAACACCTTCAGCTCCAGACGCGGAACCATCAGCGCAGGCGGCGTCACCTTTAAAACCGCCAAATACGCCGTTCGTGTCGTTTATAGCGATGTAGGCAGAGTAAGGCTCTGCACACCCAACCCTTTACCTACAGGTACCCAGGCATTGCCCGATACCCAAGCGGTCTGTTCATAAAATACAGGCCAAGAAGACCTAACATGAAACCACACACATCAGCCATCAAACCACAGCGGGGCGTCACCCTCACCGAAGTGATGATCGTCGTCGCCATTATCGGCATACTCGCCGCAGTCGCCGTGCCGTCTTATCAGGACATGATCGAACGCAACCGGCTAAAAGAAGCCGCCGAATCCTTAGCCAATGATTTAAAATTTGCCCGGACAGAGGCGATAAAGCGCAGTGCCAATGTCACCCTAACTTTAGCAGCAGGCTGGTCGTACACCATCACCTCAGGTGCGGCTACACTTAAAACCGTCCAAGGCAGCCAATTTCAAGGGATCGCCTTAAATGCCGCCACCAACGTAGTGTTTGAACCTAGACGCGGAACCCCGGCAGCCGTGGCACAACCCATTTTAAGTTCAACCAGTTACCAAGCCGGGGTTCATGTTAATGACATCGGCAGAGTTACCATTTGCACCCCCACTGGCGCGACGGGTTTGCCCGGATACGCCGCCTGCCCCGCATAGAGAGCCATCATGAAAAAACAAATCGGCATGACCTTGATTGAAATAATGGTTTCCCTGCTATTGGGGCTTATCGTGCTGGGGGCGACCATTAACATCTATATTGCAACAGTAGGCAGTAGTTCCAACGTCATCAGGTCAGCGCGCCTCAATCACGACTTGGATGCCGTAATGATGTTAATGGTTAACGACATCAAACGGGCAGGGTATTGGGGGGGGGCTATTTTGGGTGCTAATAGCCGAAATAATCCTTTTACGGCAGCCACTACCAATATACAAATCCCTACGGCTACTTGTATTTTATACAGCTATGATGCCAACGCCAGTGGTGCATTAACCCCAGCTGATTTGACCGACGATGTTGATGCCAACGAATACTATGGCTTCAGACTGACCAATAACAGCATTCAAATGCGCAAAACCGGCACGACTACCGCAGATTGTACGAATGGGACATGGGAAGAATTTATCGACAATAATCAACTGCGCATCACTAACTTACAATTCAGTTTTGCGCCAGTGGTAGGCGTGCTGCCTGCCGCATCGCGTTGCATAAACGTCACCAACCCAACCGATGTCAATTGCGCCGCCCCCGCTACTAATGACAATCTGGCTGAAAAACGCATCGTCAATATCCAACTTACCGGCCAACTACTTAATGAAGCCGCTGTGACCAAAACGATCAATAGGACAGTAGTGGTTAGAAATAGCCGCCTCTGTAGATGGAATGGCACCGCTTGCATATAACACCCAACAATCCAAAACATAGGTGTTCAAAATGAAAACAAAATCTTTCGCCTCTAAGCAGCAAGGCGCGGCCACATTGCTCACAGCGGTAGTCTTGCTAATTAGCATTACTCTAGTTGCTTTTCTTACCTCAAAGACAGTGCTGGTTGAAACACAAATCGCCGCTGATAACTTTCGTACCGGTCAGGCAACAGCCGCCGCTGATGCCGCAATGGATCAGGGGGTTGCCTATTTTAAAGCGGGTGGGCTTGATCAGAATGAGGATGGCTCTATTGATTTTACTGGCCCGGGTGCCGAGCCGACTGAAGCCAGTTGCGTAATGCCAGACCCCACCACCGCATTCCCATTAACGCTGACTTCCGGCTCGCAAACCACGTTCGCGCAGTTTTACTTTGACAACACACACGCCAGTTGCGTCGGTGCCGGTGCATCAGCAGTCGACATGACCCGAGGTCGGGTAACCGCCAAAGGCTGGAGCGACGATTGCACTGCCGTCCGCACTATTACCCAATGCGTAACCACTTACAACGTTTTCGGTTCAGGCGAATCGCCACAACAACCTTTTGTTAGTCGAGCCGGGGTGGGCGTGTTTGGTAACGCCAAAATCATTAACCGCTATACCAACAGCAGTATTTGGAGCGGTGGTGCCGACGCTGTGAATGGTGCCAGTTACGGTACTTATTTGCGCCCTTCCGATAAAACCATTGCCGATTACACACAAGCTCAACTAGACGATGCTAATGTAGCAAATAACACCCAGCCGGTATCCGACCGTAATTCCGGCAACGGTATTGATGTTATTACTGGCGACCCCACCTTGGCTTCCCAAACAACCAGCACCACCAATTATACTGATCCAGCGCAAAATACATTTTTTGGCATGTTTTTTGGCCGCACTAAAGCTGAAGTCAGAGCAGAAGCAAGCGAGAACAACAAAATGCTCGCATCGGGTGTCAGTCTTGCCAATCAAAACGGCCTAGTCTGGGTCAATGGCAATGCTTCCCTGAATAACACTAATATAGGGACTGCTACCAAGCCGGTCATCCTGATTGTTGATGGCGAGCTGAGTTTAACCGGCGGCAATATTTACGGTGTCATTTATGTCACTGGCGAACTGAAAATAGCCGGTAACCCGGTCGTCAGAGGCTCTATCGTCTCTGAAAATGGCCCTAATACCGGCGCCGGTACTTTAACACTGGTTTATAAACCCTGGGGCGGCGACGGCACCGCATCCCCTCCCTTTGTTGAGGGCACGGGCGCTATTATTGCTGGATCATGGAGAGATTGGCCTGGTCCCTAGAACGCAAAAAATCAACCCGAAACATGAAAGTTGGCACGTTAGGCTTTCGCAGTAATATTTAGAGGATACGATAATGAAACTAACCCCCATAAGACATAACACAGGCGTTGGCCTGATTGAAGTATTAGTGGCTACCGTTGTCGTCGCCGTCGGCCTGTTGGCGGTCGGTTCGCTGCAAGGAGACTTAATGGGTGGCAGCCGCAGCAACAAAACCCGCGCCGAAGCGCAAGCCCTTGCCAACACTAAAATTGAGCAACTGCGCGATACCATAGAAAGAACCGGCACATCAGGTTATCAAGCACTGGCCTCGTCAACTGCGAACGAGAGCATTACTGGCGTGACCGAAACTTTCAGCCGAGGCTGGACAATAACCAATCAAACCAATCCCGAACGCAAACAAGTCAGCGTCACCGTGTGCTGGAGTGATGGCTGCGGCACCACAGCAAACCCTGATAACCGGGTTGCCGCGCAAAGCGTCATTGCTTTTGATGGCTTGGGCAATGCATCGCGAGCGGCCGATGGTGCTGGAGACGGAACCTCATCCACCATGGGCGGCCCCAGCACCAAAGCGGGATCATCCGATGAGATTACCGAAACGATTAAGCTAACAACGGCGGGGACACCGGGGAGCGTGATAACCGTCGATGACAAAACCTACATCGTCGATGACAATCCGCTCAAAGCCTCCCGCGCTTACCTGTGCGGAGACGGTAGCTTAGGCTTGGCCGCATTTGAAAATGGTCTGTACACGCGCCGGGTTGACCATGATGGCGTGAGCGGCAATGAAGCGATTGAAATGTATGAAAAAGTGGTGATCAGCGAAATCGAATACTGTATGCCCAAAGTGCGTTTTAATGGCGGCGTCATCATTCCGATCAAAGGTATGGTGTATTCCGCCGCAACCACAGGCACCGGCCAAAATATAACATGGCTCGATGCTAAAATGTTTACCTTTAACGCCACAGAATCAGGCACCTACTGCGTTTTTAATCCCGCACCAGGCACTCGGAATGCCCCTTACGTTTGCTATATCGGCGGCAATTGCACCGGCTTTGCTGGCACAGTGTCAACCGATGTCACGGCATGTCCGGGCAGCATAGCGGCGGCCAAAGTTGGCCCTGGCGGTTGGCGCGGTAAAGTGGGCTTATTGGGCGTAGCGGGAACGAGCAGTGATTTCAAAAACGTCTGTTTTTCCGAAGAGCTGACCGCCCCCCCCGTTGCGCTTGATAGTGCGCGTAATTATTTTACTCGTAGAGCAGGTCTTAATGAAGGCATCAACAAACCCTATGACTGTCACAACTTCTTAATTATTAATGGGAAATCAACAGAAAAAAGAATTCACGATGAATGTAAAGCTCAGGCCGCTAACATTGCCGGCCTTATTTTGGCCTCTAAAGAGATCAAACGTGAAATTTCAGGAGCTAATGTGTTTGATCCAGTGGTTGATACTAATTCTTGCGAGGGAGCAACGCCAACTGCCTATACAATCACTGGAACCATAACTGGCGCATCTGCAGCACCAGAACCCGCTGTCACCATCTACGATGGCATATTGGCCAGTCCGGCCACCTGTACGTCAACTTTAAGCACTTATTCCTGCACCCTTTCAACCATAGCAAACTCGGTGACCATCAGCGGCACTTACAACAGCCAACCAAAAAGCTGTAGCATACCAATTTCACCAACCCAAACATCGCCACAAGGTTGCACATTGGCCTTTGAGCCGCTGCCCGTTTATACCATTACAGGCCGCATAACCGCGCCTACCCTAGCCGCAGCCAATGCCGTATCGGTGAAAGCCGTTGACGGGGCAAATGAAATTGCTTGCGCTACCGACAGTGATACTGATTATGCCGCCAATGGCTATAAAACTTACACCTGCATGATCAGCACAGCCACCACAACGGCGGGTATTGACCTAAAAGCCACTGCCACTGCCACTAGCCGCTATAGCGTAACACCCACTATTCACGAAATACCCACGTTATCAGGGACAACCTCGACTATTGATGGCTATGCCGCCGGTTATAACTTTGTTGCGGCTGTTGTTCCGGTCTACACCATAAGCGGCAGTATTTTCCTGAACGGAAATAATGTTGATAACATAACCACCGTAGCAGTATCGGTAAACATCAATACCGGCACTTGCAGCATCAGCGCACCCAATGGCGGCTGGAAGAAAAACACAACCGGTACTTATAGCTGTAGCGTGACTGGCGGCGTCAGCAATGCTTTGGCAACAGCCATTTCCCCAACCTGTTCAAACACAAAATCCGGCAACACGAATGCATTTAAAAAATACACCTTATCGGCCACTGGAGTGACCCCGACAACAGGCACCGGTCAATTAGTGATTGATTTAGGCACGGTCAACAGCAATCAGACCGGCCTAACCATTACAATTACCGAATCAAACGAAACTTGTTAGCCGTCTCGTTTTAAAATCGTTCCCACGCTCCGGCGTGGGAATGCAGTTATGGACGCTCCGCGTCCCGTATCATTGCAATGACGACTTCCCTCCAAAACAATCGC
This sequence comes from Methylobacter sp., assembly GCA_030684815.1. Taxonomy (GTDB): domain Bacteria; phylum Pseudomonadota; class Gammaproteobacteria; order Methylococcales; family Methylomonadaceae; genus Methylobacter_A. The sequence continues at coordinate 22,000 of JAUXXQ010000142.1, forward strand.
TCCTTTCGCAACGCTGGAGCGTTGCTGAATGCATTCCCACGCTGCAGCGTTAAATCGTTCCCACGCTCCGGCGTGGGAATGCAGTTATGGACGCTCCGCGTCCCGTATCATTGCAATGACTACTTCCATCCAAAACAATCGCTCTTTTCGCAACGCTGGAGCGTTGCTGGATGCATTCCCACGCTGGAGCGTGGGAACGATACAACCCAACAGGACTGAAAAAACTCAGCGATACTCTGCGCTTAACTCTGCGAGACTCTGCGGTTAAATAAAGCTTAAATCGTTGTCTCGTTCCCAAGTTCCAACTTGGGAATGCATACCCTCAAGCTCTGCTTGGTTGTAAAAAACCTACAAAACTAGCTTGAGTAAGCCAAACAAGCGGCCTCTGGGAAACCGGGGCAGTTTTTTTTTGTATTGGGTGGTAAACTTTCACTATTCTTTTTAGGTGTTTGTCTATGAAATTAAAATTTAATCGTGATGTTAAAAAATCGATTGCTGAAGAACTAAAAAAGGTATCCAATTTTGGTGGTGTAGGATTAGGTTTTATGGGTTATTCAAACAACAGTCCGACAGTTTTATTAGCCGCTTTTGTTTGGTGGATACTGTGTCAAACTATTGCACATTTAATGATGTCTATTGAAG
>JAUXXQ010000143.1 GCA_030684815.1 Methylobacter sp.
ACCCGTAAATTCAATGCGCATTTGTTGGAAAGGTTTTCTTGCCACTTAGGGTTGGACTTTACTGCCATAAAATCCAGCCCAGGCTTTGCAGCCCTATGTAACTATGGCGCTATCGCCGCGTAAACTGTCTGAAGTATTGCTATTTTTACATGTAGTTTTGCTCCCACTGAGCCAATTAAAAAACACAATTTAAACGCCGAACCCGGCAAGGCTACACAATGAATTTAGACAAAATGGCGCATGAAATGATGATGAGTCCCACGCTGGAACGGTTGTTCCATTTGGCGCAAGGCGTGCCGTGCGACACCAACAAGCCCGAAGAATTGAGAGCGGCATTGGCTGTCGCTGGCAATGAGTTAATCCGGGCGCTGGATAATGGTCGCATTCACTTCGACAACGACTTGGACAAAGCCATGCTGTACGGCTTGTTGACGGTCACCACCGATTTTGTAATGCATGGCAAGCTCAAGATGGCATTCAAGCCGTCAACGAGGCAATAGGAAGGTCGGTTAATGCAACTGCCTACCTTGGCGGGGCAAATGTCGCAGTAAAAAGTGAACAGGCCGATGGTGATTGTACCGGGCGCAATCTGCTCAAGGGTGGGATTGTAAATAGCGGCCAGCGCGGCGGCTGGCAGATAAAAAAAGATCGCTAACAGTCGGTATGTTTTTAGTGTCATTTTGGCACTAAATAAACACTTAATTAATATCAAAACAATGCTAATTTTCTTCGCTTTGAATTTCCTTGGCCAGCTTCAACATGGCGTAACGCATGAAGTTAAGTTTCGACCTCCCGCTTAATTTACAGGCCAATTCTAACTGTCTAAATTCATATTCATTGAACGGCACCCGCATTGCTTTAAAGTCGCGAATTGCATTCTGGTTTAATTCAGGTTCTTGTATTTTGACAGTGTTACTTCCGCCCTCGGCGGCAGCAGCAAAGGCTTCTATTTCTTCTTGAGTCGGTTCCGTTCTGTTTGCAGCTAGGGCGCTTGGTGGTGTGCGGCGTTTGACCATTACAAAATTTCCTCAACCAGTTTTTTAATTTCCGCCTTGGCTTTAGGATTGTTCATTTCCACCACGCTCAAGCCGTCGCTCATGGCATCCCGGTAAACTTTACGGTCTCGCACCATCGTGGATAATAGTTTTATTTCCGGGTAATCAATTAAGCATTCCCTCGCATCGGCTTCTTCATGGATGATGGGATTAGTCGGTGCCATTGTGATTAAACCGTAAACCTTCAAGTCGGGGTTCAGGTCTTTTGCTTGAATGATAATTTCTTGCATATTTGACAATGTGTCCAAGTCTGGCTGGGATGGCCGGAATGGCACAATCAAAATATGGGCAGCCGTCATGCCAGTTCGCAATTCCCGGCTGTCTCTTCCAGCTGCATCAACAACAACGTATTCATAGCGAGTATTGAGGTCAAGCAAAGTGTCTCTGATGTTGTCATATTTTTGGACACAATGAACTTTGGCCAACGCCGGATTTTCAATGCGATCCGTTGCCCAATTCGCGGCGGTACATTGTCGGTCGGCATCGACCAGTACAACATCATGGCCTTGACCCGCTAGTTCTGCGCTTATATTTACGGCCGTGGTTGATTTACCACAGCCGCCCTTTTGGCTTCCAATTAATATAATCATGGTGTCATTCCGATATTTTTTTGATATAAATTATGTTCTGTATTGGTATTAAAATGGTACTAATTTGTTACCGATTATCTGCATTGTTGCTATCGAGTGCTTGTAATTCTATAAGTAAGCCATTTTCTCGTTGATGAATTGAGGAAAGATACTAAAAATCGCTTGAGCTAAACCGGTTTGTTCTTCGTTCATGGTGTTATTTTTATGTTAAATAGACACTAGAATTATATCAAAAGTATTCCGTTTTAGTACTAAATTTATTCACTTGAGCGAGTTGCGGAACGTAGCGGAATAAAGCCAGAACCACCCGTCTTAATGAACACAAAAAACTCAAGCTAACCGTCGTCAAATAACCAATTGGGCTTCTCATGAGTTCGCTTGCGTATTTTCAAAGTTGTGGATAATTGATCCATAACTGACAAATTCAACCAACACACGGACAAACCCATGTATAAAAACTCGAACAACAAACTGGTTTTCTCACCATCCGATCTCGTGCTTGCCATGCGCTCCCCCTTCGCATCCTGGATGGAACGCCTGGCTATTGAATCACCCGCCATGATCGCCGGCATCGAAAATGATCACGACCCCATGATGGCTTTGCTTGCCGCCAAAGGGAACGCCCATGAATCGAACTTTCTCACATTCCTACAGAAAACTCACGGCGTAGAGAACATTGCTATCATCAAAAGCCAATCCCATCACGACAAGGCACTTGAAACCCTTCAATACATGAAGGACGGGTATCCGTTCATCTACCAAGCTTATTTGTCGCGGGACGGCTTTGCCGGCAGTGCCGACTTTCTGGT
>JAUXXQ010000152.1 GCA_030684815.1 Methylobacter sp.
GATAGGCGTCCCCGACGGAACCGGCCAAAAACCTTATTTCCGAAATTGTATGCTCAGTATTTTGCATAGGCGCACGCATTTATCCATTTATAGTCCAAGGTGTCGGCCAACGGCAGTGACCGGATGATTTCAGTGATGCCAGGGTGTTTGTCTTCGGCGTTGGCGATTGTCTTTTTTGCCCGTTCAATTGCGTGGCCCGTTGTTACGTTTCGGGCAATGGTCAACACTGAAGACGTCGCGGCGGCCAATAGTGATTGGGGGACATTGGCGTCATTTATCGCCGAAACGCAACGGCGGACAGTGCCGGCATCGACCCGCTGGATACTGGCGCCACTGATGTAGATCAGCTCCTTGGAATAGCTTGCCCTCAGCTGCCTGCATACCGTTGGCGAAGAATTGCCGAAAGCCACCAACATGAAAGGCGGTTCCGGCGGGGACAATATGCACTTGATTAATGACTGTTGTACGGTGTTGTTGAAAACGTGGGTGTTGGGAAGGCCTTTGAAAGCCCCATTGCTCCCCTCATTCCCCGTGGACAGGATTGCCGATTCCGGGGTAATGACCGCAGACCATCCTGCACCCAACCTGCCAGGCCGCTTGATGCCGTGGTAACTGCCGGCGACGGTCACGCAGACATCGCAAAACGAATGCGTACCTGCTTGCCCATTGGCCGAATGCAACCGCCCAGTTGCCCCGCAAGCGGCGCAATGCGTAGCGCTTGGCTTATTGATGACGGCCGGTTTTCCGCACAATGAACGCGCACGTTCACCGAACCATTGGTAGTACAGGTTTAAGGCGTCTTTTGATTTCGCGTTCATGCCGCATCCTTGAGGCTCTGAAGTTGCCCTTCACTGATTTGCCGTGTGACCGGGACTGCACAGAGGGCGGCATTGCGGTTAAAGTCAAAGTAATTGGGTTTGTAAGTGACCCTGTCCATGAGGGATGTAGGGGCATCAATGCCACACTGCCCGCACAGGAAAATGGGGAGGGGGCGTGCCGGAGTTTGGTCTGGCAGCTTGAGTGAAAAGTCGGTGGGCAAAAGCAACACGGACACGGAGCCAAGCTGGCCATAACCCGCGTTGCAACGTTTGCCAATGCCCGTCAAACGGGAAATCAGCCCAAGCGCTTTTTCAGGGTCGCCGTTGCCAAACCAAATGATGCTGGGGTAATGGTGCGCGGTATAGCGGTCTAGCCTTGCCATATCGGGGAATGCAACCGTCTTGATGACAAGTTTGCCGCCCCCGCGTTTGTCGGGTTTGTTGGGAAGGATCCGGGGGTCAGCATAATCACGTAGCGTCATTCGGGATACAAAAGGTGCCTCCAACTGAATGGGTCGTCCAACAAGAATCCCTGCGGATGCGTGATAAACGTCTGCCGTTTTCCGTAAAGGAAGTGCTGTGTCGTCGTCGCCAAATAACTGGCACGACGCCGAGAGCAATGAGTCCAAGGTAAGGTAAGCTTCCGGTGAAATGATCACTGGGCTTTCTAACTGGGCCTCGATCAAAAAGGGTGTCGGTTGGGCCATAAAATTTTCCTAAAATAATGATGCGCCTCTAACATCTCACAGGCCGGCTTAAACGCAAGGGCGAAAAACGTGTTTTTTCAAACTTCAAATAAATTATGCTCGATTGCAAGTGTGGGTGTCAGAACGAAAGGCGGCCTAAAAACGTCTCTTTTGATTTGGACACCGATGGCTAAGCCAGAAAACCAAGAAAATCGGCGTTGGACATGGCGAACCCGGCTGCACGGTTATTGCCGCCACCACCAAACTTTTCCGCAAGGGAACCCACGTTGACAGCCCCATCCGAACGCAGTGAGCACAGCCAGGCATGACGTTGGCCATTGTAAAAGTAGGTCATCCCAAAACTGCCCTTTTCCATGGACAACATCAAGCCAAGATCATTGGCGAATGCAGGAGGTGCATTGATGGCCATGCCACCTATACCATCCAGACAAACAGGGTGGCGTGCCTTCATGAGCCGTGCGGCAATCTTGCGTGTCTGCTCTGCCAACGCCTTGCCTTCCGACCTGAGTTCACCGACCGCCATACCGCCAAACGCCATGATTTCCATAGGAAGGCGGTTGTTGAGCGCGGTCACGACATCCCTGGATGTCTCAATGGAAAACCAGCCTTGGTTGTGGTCCTGGACCATTTCCAGCAAAAGCGGTGGCCTGCCCTGCTTAAAAAACTCCCAGGCCATAACACAAGCGCTCCGCGAGCTGTCAATAATGAAAGTGATATTGTGCGGTACCGGATGGGCGTGGAGTTGCTGTAGGTACTTCGCTTCATAATGCGACTGGCTTTCTATGACGACGATGCGCCCGGCTTTAACAGTTGCTTGGTAGAGCATTCCTAACGGAATACCACAGCCCAGCACAAAGACTTCAGCCCCCCCATCGAACTCTGGCATTGAATCGTTATACCGGTAGGGCTTGTAATAAGCACCGTCGCCAAAAAACTCCCATGCCGCCCAAGCTGCCCCTAAGCCGTCCGCGCTGTATTCCGGGTAGATAATGATTTGCTGTTTGTGCATGTGACCGTTATTTTCCTGTAAGCAATGTTTTGTTTAGGGTTTGGTTTGCAAAAGGAGCCTGAACCCCAGGTTATCCCCTCTACCCCAAGAATCTATTCCTGGGAGGTTGTCACTGAGCGAAACATGTTCAACGGGATCAAAAAAAGACCCGCCGATGAATACATTTTTCGAACACTCTTCTGGATTTAGCGACGATTCATATCCACACGACCCCGTCCATTCATGCACATTGCCGAACATGTCATAGAGACCAAGACCGTTAGGCGATTTGGTGCCTACTTGATGGGTCATGTTATTCGCGTTGCCAGTGTGCCAGGAGACGGCATCGAGGTTATCGGGTACCGGGCCTCTCGCGAATAACCACTCATCCTTCGTAGGCAAGCGAAAGCTCATGTCTGTCATTCGGTTAAGTTTTTTGATGAACTGCTCAACATCGTCCAAGCTCACTTGTTCAACAGGACAATAATCGCAACCGTTAAACATGGATGGGTTGTCACCCATGATGCCGAGCCATTGCTTTTGAGTGACCTCATAACGCCCCAAATAAAAACCGTCATAAACCTTGACCATTTGCAAACCTAACGGCTCAACGACAAATGCTGTCTGATTTAGAAAATCACCCTCCTGTCTGCGGATCAATTCTTCTGAATAAGAAATAGAAGGGTATAGGTGACAAAAAATGATCAACAATGAAGCTTTTTTGGCTGCGAGCCAAAAAAGGCGGCCTAGATCGGTTGGTTTGTAGGGTGCGTTATTTTTGGATAAAACCTTGTTGGGTTCCATATCAAATTTTCTCCTGGTTGTGTTTGGGTAATGCTACAAGAAAAATTTGATTTGTGTCGGGTCGAAAGGAGGCCTTTTTCCGCCTCTTTTGATTTTGTGGGTGAAAGAAAACCGCTCCCAGAAGGACATTTTTTGAGGGGCAGCCCCTAAGAAAAAAAAGCCTTCTTAAGGGGCTGGTACAAGGAAATAAAGGATATAAAGGAAAAGGATAAAAGGAGGAAAAAATTCAACTTTAAAATCAATGATTTATATTGTCTGTTGCGGGTTAAACCTACCGGAAGTTGCGGGTTAAACCTACCGTTTGAGCAATTTTTCAATTCTGCTGCGGGTTAAACCTACCGCTTTTTTCGCCTGCTGCGGGTTAAACCTACCGCTTTTTTTTCTGTTGCGGGTTAAACCTACCGTCTTTTTCGCCTGCTGCGGGTTAAACCTACCGTCTTGCCTGTGGATAACTCAGGTGTTTTTGACCGTTTTTTGCTGTTGCGGGTTAAACCTACCGGTGTTGCGGGTTAAACCTACCGGTGTTGCGGGTTAAACCTACCGCTTTTTTCGCCTGCTGCCGGTTAAACCTACCGACCCTTCGGAACTACTTCGGGTCGACTTTTGGGAGGCTTGACTTGTCATCAGACTGCCTTTTATTAGCGGCTTTCACTGACTTGATAAACTCTGGATGAGGGTAAGCCCTGTAAACGATGTCTAATATTTTGTTCTTGGCACCGCGAATTTCGTTAACGCGACTAAAAGAAACGAAGACATTTTTTTTCTTCAATTTTTGCAAGACGCCCTCAAATTCACGAACCGCATCGTTCATTCGAGCTCGAACTAACATCCCGCTTTCGTCTTGGATAGTGGCAAGGGACAAAGTAATGGGACTGTCCATGCCCGCGTTCGTATAGTAATGGGCCAATCGTTTATACAACCATCGTGCAATCTGGGTTTTGAACCCCATCATAAGCTGGTAATTGAACTGCCGGTAATCGATCGCTTGCATAGCCTTGTAAATCAATGGGTGAAAATAAGCGATCCACTTTGAACCAGGGTTATCCACCTCGCCTTCCTGCGAAAATCCAGATAAGGACATGAATTTTTCAATAGAAATGCCTTTCCTGGTTTTCGTTCTTATTTCAATGTCTGCACCAGCAAGGATCTGTAACTACTTAACCACTTCCTGATAAGAACGTGTGTGCCCCTGGTTTTTGAGTTCTACTCTAAGCTGGTGCAACGTAAAGACGACGCCACAATGGGACTCGCTCTCACTGAGAAAGCACTGATTTTGTAGAGTTGCTATTTTCCTTAAAGCATCCTCGACCAAGGACTCGTTAGCACTGGGATAATAGGCGCGTCCGTTCTCGTCTGCCAACAGTGCTGGGGAAATGAAAATCGTGTATTCAGAATCCATAAATTTCACATCCCTTCGCAATAGGGGCAAAAGCCCTTCCTGGGTGCGAATTTTGTTTTGCTCGACTTGGGATATGGAATATTTTGGCAGGCTATCCCATAGACCGATTGTGTTCGACAAGGGAATTTTTTGAGCGTCTGAGTTGGTCAAAAAGCTCCTGAACATGTCGACTTGGGCTAAGTAAAAATCTTGATCAGTAGGTACCACTAAAGGTTTTTCGTTTTTTTCTGGCATGATCGTTCCAAATTTAGTTTTACACGATCACCTATAGTATCTATTGCTTTTAAAATCTGTCGGGTCGAAAGGAGGCCTTTTTCCGCCTCTTTTGATTTCTGCATGAAAAAAGCTGACAGTTTCCTCATAACTCAACAAAAGACACGAAAATGCCCAGTTTTACTGGACTGTAGCAGCAAAAAAGCATGGGGAAATACTGCGTAATACACAATACGAGAGACGGGACGGGGGACGGAAATCGCTATCTTTGCGAAAGATTTTAGGGCGTCCATGCCCAACAAAAGGAAAAACGAAAACAACCCATGCAGGCACGGGAAAAATAGGTAGCTGTCCGGGAGA
>JAUXXQ010000201.1 GCA_030684815.1 Methylobacter sp.
GCAGGGCAGGTGTTTTCAGTCTCAAAGAACAATTTTACATCTTTGTGCAGGTTGCCTTGGTTACCCTTCAGGCTGAGCATATAGTCCGCCTCTTGGCCGATGATTTGTTGCGCCACCTTGGTCTGGCAACCCATTGCATCCATCGTCACCATGGCTCCCGTTATATCCAATTGCATCAACAGTTTAGGGATTGCCGTAATCTCATTAGACTTATCATCCACCTTTTGCTGCCCCAATACCAACTGGTTTTGAGTGGCCCACGCGCTGACCATGTGGATGGCCGCCTTCTTGGAAGCAAGATCCATGCTGCGACGCAGGCACTTCCCATCAATAGCGATTATTTCTCCGCCACTGAGGTCGGCTAAGTCGGCTGCCCAGCGGCTGAAGCATCCGCTGAACTGCTCAATGTCAATCACCGCGAATACGTTGCCGAACGTATCATGCGAAGGAATTCCATGTTTCAGCCCCAATACCTTGGTAAACCAGGCTTCCTTGGACTTGCCGAACATTTCTATCGACACCCAATCGTTGGCTCCACAAATTACCGCGCAAAGAGTTATGAAGAAAATGTCATCCAGCTTGTGCAGCTTCTTACGATTGATGCAAGGAGCAGGGATTGAGGAAAAATGTTTGAGGATAGCGGCGGTAGTGTGTGGTTTCATGGTCGCAGGTCAAAATCCTACTATTTTACCTCTGATGTCAATAGGATTTTAATGCGATTGCCTTAGGTAGCCCCCTGTTAAATGATGCAAATCACACCGCTTTTGTTATCATGCATGAAGTCCGTAGAAGCGTTGTTATACGATGCCGCTACCTTATGCAGCAATACTCAATGTTAACCCAAGGAGTTGTTATGGCCAGTCCCACACTTACCCCACCCCCAAACGGCAGTGCAATCAGCGTACAAAACGGCAAACTTGTGGTGCCGGATAATCCGATTATCCCTTTCATCGAAGGCGACGGCACCGGGCCGGATATTTGGCGCGCCACGGTGCGGGTGTTGGATGCCGCAGTTGCCAGCGCTTATTCAGGACAAAGGAAAATTCACTGGATGGAAGTTTATGCCGGGGAAAAAGCCAACCGGCTGTTTAATACCTGGTTGCCTGATGAGACGGTCGAAGCCTGCAAAACCTATTTGGTGTCGATTAAAGGCCCATTGACCACGCCGGTCGGCGGCGGCATCAGTTCGCTGAATGTGGCGTTGCGTCAGTTGCTGGATATGTATGTGTGTTTACGGCCGGTTCGGTGGTTTCAGGGCGTGCCGTCGCCGGTCAAAAATCCCGGCGCCGTCGATATGGTGATTTTCCGGGAAAATACCGAAGACATTTACGCCGGGATTGAGTTTGAACAAGGCAGCGATGATGCGTTGCTTTTTTTGCGCCTGTTAAAAGAAAATTTCCCCAAGCAATACGCCAAAATCCGTTTTCCTGATACTGCCGGTATCGGCGTAAAACCGGTGTCGCAGGAAGGCACCGAACGCCTAATGCGTTCGGCCATTGATTATGCTATTACCAACAAACGCAAGTCGCTGACGATTGTGCATAAAGGCAATATCATGAAATTTACCGAAGGCGCGTTCCGTAATTGGGCTTACCAACTGGCCGAGCGCGAATACCCGGATCAGGTTTATACCTGGGGTCACTGGGAAAAAACCCGTGCCGAGTTTGGCGTCGAGGCGGCCAACAAAATGCAGGCGGAAGCGTTGGCAAAAGGCCGCATTCTGATTAAGGACGCCATTGCCGACATTACCTTGCAGCAAGTGCTGACCCGGCCTGAAGATTTCGATGTGATTGCGACCTTGAATTTGAACGGCGATTATTTGTCCGATGCGCTGGCCGCGCAAGTCGGCGGCATCGGCATTGCGCCCGGCGGCAATATCAATTATCAAACCGGCACTGCGGTGTTTGAGGCCACACACGGCACCGCGCCCAAATATGCCGATCAGGACAAAGTCAATCCCGGCTCATTGATTCTGTCCGGCGAAATGATGTTGCGTTATTTGGGTTGGACAGAAGCCGCCGATGCGCTGATTGCGGCCATGGATACCGCCATTTCCAGTAAACGGGTGACTTATGATTTTGCCCGTTTGATGGACGGCGCGACCGAGGTTAAATGCAGCGAATTTGCCGATGTGTTGATTGAGAATTTGCAATAGTTTTAGGTAACTCTACCGATAGATAACGCTTGATTTTAGCCTTATTATTGAAAACAGGTTGATCCCATATCAACCTGTTTTTGATGACCCGACTAAAGGCAGACGTTATGGCAGGAAAAATAATCCGCACACATATCCGTTACCAAAGAAACGACATTGAGGCTGTGTTCAAAAAATCGCCTGTTTTTTTCAACCGGATACAGCCGGTAAAAATAATCAACATCAGCAAGCAAGGCATTGCGATTTACAGCAGCCAGGCATTAAAACCCCACAATCATCTGAATATCACCCTGTGTTTTAAGCAAGGTGAACGCTTTTTGCTGGATGGGCAAGTGGTGCATTCGTTTGGGCAACAAAGCCAGTCGCGGCGTGACGAGTTTGTCGAATTGTTTATTAATGGCGTCGCCGAGCCTATCCCGTTGCCGTTTAAATACGGCATTCATTTTGACCAGCATTACCTCCCGTTCAGGGATTATCTGATCGAGTCCGGTTGTAAAAACGGCTTTGAAATCCAACGCCGTGATTTTTACCGACGACAGTCGCGTTAAACAGCAAAAGTTTCTTAACAAACAAGTTGGCAGGCAGTAAAACAGCTTTAGCTGTTTTACCGCCAATAGCTAAAGCTATTGGACTCCAATGTAAAGGTTAAAACAAATAAGCTTGCCTACATAGCAGACCACCGATTTATTCAACAACGCCCATTTTCTGCGAAAAAACAGGGACATCGGCCGACTCTCTTTTTAGGCTGTAAAAAACCAAGTCTTCCAGAAATCTTACGATTTCCGCCTCATCCTTATTTTCAGCAAAATCAGTCAGTGAAGGGAGATGGTTCATAAAAAAATTCTGGAAATGAGCCATCTCAATAATGGTGGATGCTAATGATTTTGGGTATGGGTAGCTAGGACAGCATTCCAAAATCATATTCCCGATTCTGGCGCAAAGGTCTTTGTACGGTTTAAAAAGCCGGTCTTTGTTATCTTCGGATACCCGTTTAGTTAGATAGGCTTTAGAGCCTTCGGTAATGATGATCTGATACAGGATGTTTTCATCCACATGATGGGTGCTGGTATCGCTCTCTACCGTTGTCGCCAGCAATTTAATGACTATTTTGAGCTTAACCACAGGGTCTTCAATATTGTTGGTATGGAAAGCAACCTGATATTCAAGCCAGCTCCAATACCAAGCAGTAAGATAAATCAGCAACCGGTGCTTGTTTTCAAAATACCGGTAAATTCCCGCTTCAGTCGACCCAATATCAATCGCCAGTTTTTTAAACGTAAAGGCCTCAAAGCCAATTTGATGGATTAAGCGAATGCTGTCTTGAATGATTCTCTTACCCAGTTCTGATTGTTCCGGATTTCTGAGAAATAATTTTTCATTCATTTTAATTTGTAAATGTACGTCCATAAGCACTAATTAGGCGTTTTACTCTAAAACTTAAGCTATCAAAGCCATTGCTTTGATAGCTGTAAGTGTATTTGTGGAAAAAATATCGAAAGGTTTACAGTCTAAAAAGATAGTGTTACTATCTTTTTAGACTGTAATGACTGCCAGCACGTTTATACCTAAAAGAAATTTGATGAAATTGACATCCTCCCCCCGGCTAAAGCAAGGGGATTCCTTAATGCAGCCCTTCATGCCCGAAAGGGACAACTCTGAAAATCGTCTTACTTCACGCCATCTCAGTGTAAACCTGATGGCAGGAGATACGCAGCAACAGCGTATCCAACGGAGAGGACAATAGATGAACAAACAAAATAAATCAAGGGCATCCTTAATCCCCCACCTGAAGGAAGGGGCTTTACAGACTTTTTTGGTAAATCGGCCGAGGTCGAATAATGCAACCATTAGCCGCATCTGAAAGCGTTTATTCGGGGCAGCGTGTCGCGCTGCTTACCCAACATGGCAAACAAACGCCGCTGGCTGAGGTTTTAAGCCACCGGCTAGGCTGTCAACTCGAGCATGTAAGCGGATACGATACCGACCAACTCGGTACATTCACGCGTGATATTGCCCGCTCAGGCAGTCAACTCGATGCCGCACGATCCAAAGCGCGGATTGGCATGACGCTATCCGGCTTACCGATAGGCTTGGCCAGTGAAGGGACGTTCGGATCGGATCCTTATTTATTTATGCTTCCCTACAACAGTGAGTTATTGATCTGGATTGATGATCGGCTCGGTATCGAAGTCGTGGTCACGTCGTCCGGAAAAACCAATTTTGCGCACCGTGTTATCAATTCCTGGGTAGAGGCTAAAGCGTTCGCAGAATCAGCTGGGTTTCCCGAACATCATTTAATTGTCCGTCCGGGGAATGAAAACCACCCCAAGTTTCTTAAAGGTTTGCTTGACTGGCCCAGTTTACAAGAAGCCGTCACCTGGGCAATGAATCTGGATCCAAACCAGCAGGTTTTTATCGAAACAGACATGCGTGCATCTGCCAATCCAACGCGTATGGAAAACATCCGGCTGGCCGCAGAAGAGCTGGCTCAACGCCTAAATTCACTCTGTCCTGCATGCGGTACGCCCGGTTTTGCCAAAACCGACCTAATCCGCGGACTGCCTTGCGAAGAGTGTGGATTGCCTACAGAGGAAGCCAAGGCAGACATTCATCGTTGCGTTCGTTGCGAACATCAAAGTGTGGTGGCTCGAGAACGAAGGTTTGCAGCAGCGAGAAATTGTGGCTACTGCAATCCATAATTTTAGCCGTCTCAACCATCAATCAATATTCAATCGAGGATTCTGCTGTGACCATTCATCATTTAACCCATTTAAAACAACTTGAAGCGGAAAGCATCTTCATCATCCGCGAAGTGGCGGCAGAGTTTGAAAAACCGGTGATGTTGTATTCCATCGGCAAAGATTCGGCGGTGATGCTGCATCTGGCGATGAAGGCATTTTATCCGGGTAAACCGCCGTTTCCGTTATTGCATGTCGACACCACCTGGAAATTCCGCGAAATGATCGAATTTCGCGATCGGTACACCCGAGAATTGGGTTTGGAGCTGCTGGTTCATACCAACCAAGAAGGCGTCAGAATGGGCGTCAACCCCTTCAGTTACGGCAGCCAAAAGCACACCGACATCATGAAAACCCAGGCGCTGAAACAGGCCTTGGATCTGCATCGCTTCGACGCGGCTTTCGGCGGCGCACGCCGTGATGAAGAAAAGTCCCGCGCCAAGGAGCGGGTATATTCATTTCGTGACAAGAACCACCACTGGGATCCGAAAAACCAACGCCCTGAATTGTGGAATATCTACAACGGAAAAATCGACAAAGGTGAATCCATCCGCGTGTTCCCCTTATCGAACTGGACTGAACTGGATATATGGCAATACATCCACCTGGAAAACATTCCGATTGTGCCGCTGTATTTCGCCAAAGAGCGACCGGTGGTCGAAAAAGATGGCATGTTGATCATGGTTGATGACGGGCGCATGCCGATCGGCCCGAACGATAAAGTTGAAATGAAAATGGTGCGTTTCCGCACCTTGGGTTGTTATCCGCTGACCGGGGCGGTCGAATCCACCGCCACTACATTGCCGCAAATCATTCAAGAAATGTTGCTGGCCACCACGTCTGAACGCCAAGGCCGGTTAATCGATCATGATCAGGCCGGATCGATGGAGCAGAAAAAACGCGAAGGGTATTTTTAAGGGCAGGCTCAAGGGGGCAAGGTTTGAAACAGCATGCGATTTGAAGATTTGGACGTATGGAAACGCGCCTGTAGATTGTCCGTGGAAATTTATAAAGCCGTTTTAAAGACCAAATTACCCGTAGTGCGTTAAGCAGGTAAGCCTATTTCTTTTAACATTTACATTGGAGTCCAATAGCTTTAGCTATTGGCGGTAAAACAGCTAAAGCTGTTTTACTTCCAACTTGTTTGTTAAAAAACTTTTGAATGACTACTTATCCATACCCCAGCAATATTGCCGAAGGTTATGAACAAAATACAAACAAAGATACTATCAGACCCAATCAAAGCCCGCCTATCTTAAACACCGAACATTTTACCTTAAACCTTGAACATTAAACTCAACCCATGTCCCACCAATCCGACCTCATCAGCACCGACATCAACGCCTATTTGGCACAACACGAACGCAAGGAATTATTGCGCTTTTTAACCTGCGGCAATGTCGACGACGGCAAAAGCACCCTGATTGGCCGTCTGTTGCACGATTCGAAAATGATCTATGAAGACCAGCTGGCCGCCGTGCAGGCCGACAGCGTCAAATCCGGCACTACCGGCACGGGCAAGATTGATTTGGCGCTGCTGGTCGATGGTTTGCAAGCTGAACGCGAGCAAGGCATCACCATCGACGTCGCCTACCGCTATTTCTCCACCTCGACCCGCAAATTCATCATCGCCGACACACCGGGCCACGAGCAATACACCCGCAACATGGCGACTGGCGCATCGACCTGCGATCTGGCGGTGATTTTAATTGATGCGCGTTATGGCGTACAAACTCAAACCAAGCGCCACAGTTTTATTGCCTCATTGTTGGGCATTAAACACATCATTGTGTCCATCAACAAAATGGATTTGGTCGCTTACAGCGAAGACACGTTCCACAAAATCAAAGCCGACTATGTGGCCTTTATTCAGAGCTTGGATTTACAGGACGTACATTTCATTCCGATGTCAGCCCTGGATGGCGACAATGTTGTCAACCCCAGCGAAAACATGCCCTGGTTCACCGGCAAACCGATGATGGAATTGCTCAATACCATCGAAATTGCCAGTGACAAAAATTTCGTTGATGCCCGTTTCCCGGTGCAGTATGTCAACCGACCGAACCTGGATTTTCGCGGTTTTTGCGGTACAGTGGCGTCCGGCATTTTCCACAAAGGCGATGCCATTACCGCGCTGCCATCCGGAAAAACCAGCCATATTAAATCCATCGTCACTTTCGACGGCGAGATGGAACAAGCCTTTGCTGCCATGGCGGTAACCTTGACCTTAACGGACGAGATCGATGTCAGCCGGGGCGACATTATCGTCGGCCAACATCAAAACGTACCGACCATAGCCGACAAATTTAAAGCCACCCTTGTTTGGATGGCTGAAAAAGCCATGACACCGGGTCGCCAATACCTGATCAAACTGGCCACCCGCAGTGTATCCGGCTCGGTGTCACTGATTCACCACCGCATTGATGTCAACACTTTGGAGCATCACGACGCCAATGAGTTAAAGCTGAACGAAATCGGCCATTGCACTGTGGCGGTGAACGCGCCAGTGGTATTCGACCCTTACCAACGCAATAAAACCACCGGTTCCTTCATAGTCATCGACCGGCTGACTAATATCACCGTCGGGGCCGGCATGATCACCGGCGATGCCAGCGAGGAAGACTGGTCGCCTGTTTCCGCCGAAGAGCGCGCCACCCGTTTCGGCCAGATTGCATCAGTAATTGCTTTAATCGGTGGCAATGCGCAGCCGGTGGCCTATCATTTGGAACGCAAACTGTTCGATACCGGCCACGCAGCGACGATTTTGGAAACCGGTAGCGACGCGCTGGCAAACGCCATCAAACAGGCAGGCTTACTGTGCTTATGTTTAGACAGCAAACCGGTACAAGCCGATCTGTCGTTTAATTGCGATGAATATAACGCCGATGAAATTTACGCGATGCTAAAAAATCGCGGTTTGATTCATTGGACATCAAGACCAACGGATGTTTGCTAATGATTAATTTCACTCAGCGCGGACTGTTCGTGACCGGTACCGACACCGGTGTCGGCAAGACCCGCATTTCCGCTATCCTCGCGCATCTTCTCAACCAGCGTGGCTTGGTTGTGCGTCCACGCAAACCCGTGGAATCGGGTTGCCTGCGCGATGAAGGCGGCCTTATCCCCGCCGATGCCGCTACTTGCGGCCTTATCCCCGCCGATGCCGCTACTTGCGGCCTTATCCCCGCCGATGCCGCTACTTTGCAGGCTGCCGCTGGTAGCAAAGAGCTGCTGGCGAAAATTTGCCCTTACCGGTTTGAATTGGCTTTATCGCCTGAAAGGGCGGCAGCCTTGGCCGATAAAAGCCTGACATTGGATGATGTCACTGCCGTTTGCCGCGAAGGGGTGGCAAAGTCAGATTTTTTGTTGGTGGAAGGCGCCGGCGGATTCTATTCCCCCTTGGCCTCAGACGTACTTAATGCAGATCTAGCCGTTGCGTTGTCCTTACCCGTGTTACTGGTCACATCGGATAGGTTGGGTGCCATCAACCAAACCCTGTTGGCCGTGGAAGCAATCAAAGGCCGAGGCCTGACGCTGGCAGGAGTCGTGCTGAATCAAGTTGCACCGGCTGTCGATCCGCAAATGGACAACGCAGCAGAATTATCCCGTTGGCTGGATGAGCCGGTACTGGCAACCGCTTACTACAAGGCCGACAGCACCGAACCCGCTTGGCTTTTGCCTTGCCCTGTACTGACAAACTTGGTTGATCGCCTGACAGGTGGCTTGTGAATATAACACGCGCCTGTACGGCCAACACCCATCAGGTGCAAAAAAACGGCCATAAACCTGAAACCCCTTTAGTCCGGTTGGAGACTTTTTTCTTTTCCAAGCGCTGTTATCATGCCCCGGCTACCTTTTCGTCGCATTAAAAGGGCGCATCACGACGGGCACAATCATTCCAATGAAACGCAATCCAATGGCGGCATTGGCCGCGCCTGTCACCCACCCCCCGCATCTCCCTTTACCGATTTTGATCGCCGTTAGAATTCATTGCAGTTATTTTGCGGCATTTTAGCGACACAAGGTAATCAGAATAACGCAATTGGTTTTATGAGAAATACGAAACTGAGCCGCTTACATCCCCATCCTGAACAACGGAGTTTTACGCTACCCGTGGATAAAAATTGGCGGCATCTTGCCAATGGGGGTATTTTAGTTTGAAAATACTGCCCTATTGACCAAACCCTTGCTAGCGACACACAGCAACACCGCCCAAAACAACCCAGAGTTAAGCGCATATGAACATGAAACACCACGATATGACCTCTCCCCCCGACTTGACCTTGAGCACCGGCACAGGGCCGATGCAGCGGCGTGTGCCGGTTTACGAAAATTATTTGCCGCCTTGCAATAATGCCTGCCCGGCCGGGGAAAATATCCAGGCCTGGCTGGATTTGGCGCAGGCAAAACGCTATCAGGAAGCCTGGAATAGCTTGCTGGAAAACAACCCGATGCCCGCCGTGCATGGCCGGGTTTGTTACCATCCGTGCGAATCGTCCTGTAACCGGGTGGCGGTCGATGGTGCAGTCAGCATTCATGCGGTTGAGCGCTTTTTGGGTGACATGGCGTTTGATCAAGGCTGGACGCCGAAAATTGTCGGCGAAAAATCCAACAAGCGCGTGTTAGTGGTCGGCGCAGGGCCGAGCGGTTTGTCGGCGGCCTATCATCTGGCGCGTTTAGGTCATGAGGTTGAAATTAGGGATGCGGGGCCCACAGCAGGCGGCATGATGCATTTCGGCATCCCCTCTTACCGCTTGCCGCGTGAAGTGTTGGCTGCCGAGATTAAGCGCATTGAAGATATGGGCGTAACCATCACGCTGAACCATAAAGTTGAAGATTTAAAAGCGGAAAAAGAAACGGGCGGCTTTGATGCGGTATTTGTCGCGGTCGGCGCCCATATCGGACGCTCGATTGATATTCCCTTGTACCGTGACAGCGACATCCGCGATGCGGTCACTTTTTTACGCGACATCGGTTTAGGCAAAGCGGCGAAAATCGGCAAACGGGTCGCCATTTACGGCGGCGGCAATACCGCAATGGACGCAGCGCGCACCGCCAAACGCTTGGGCGCTGAAACCATGGTGATCTACCGGCGCGACCGCAAAAACATGCCCGCGCATGACTTTGAAGCCGCCGAAGCCATCGAAGAAGGCGTGGAATTTCACTGGTTGCGTACCATCGTCGGCATTGACGGCAGTCACATTCAGGTTGAAATCATGGCGCTGGATGACAAAGGCCGCCCGCAAGCCACCGGCGAGTTTGAAATCATTGAAGCCGATACCTTGATTATGGCGCTGGGGCAAAATATCGATTCCGAGCTGTTAAAAACCTTCCCGGAAATTGAAGCGCAAAGCGATGGCGTAGTTCCTGTTAACGACAACATGATGACCGCTGTCGCAGGCGTTTTTGCCGGCGGCGACATGGTGCCCAGTTTGCGCACCGTGACCATTGCGACAGGACACGGCAAAAAAGCCGCGCGAAATATCGACGCCTATTTACGCGGCACTCAATACCAACATCCGGGGAAAAAACATATCGTCCGGCACGAAGAACTCAATCTGTGGTACAGCACCGATGCCGAGCAGTCCGAACAACCCGAGATGGCGCCGCTACTGCGCAATAAAAATTTCGAGGAAGTGTTGGGCGGCTTGACTTTAGAGGAAGCAACCTACGAAGCCAGTCGTTGCTATTCTTGCGGTAATTGCTTTGAATGCGACGGCTGTTATGGTGCGTGCCCGGAAGGCGCCATTACCAAGTTAGGCAAAGGCAAATTCTACGAAGTGAATTATGCCCTATGCACCGGCTGCACCGCCTGCACCTTGCAATGCCCAACGGCTGCCATTCACATGATTGATAAATAAACTTTGTGAGTGATTTTGTGCCACCGAAAATTAAGGAATTAAGGCCTTTTCCGCAAACCAAGATACCAAAAAATGAGTAAAATAAGCACCTATTCCAACCCTACAAAAAACCGAGATGACAACAGCAGCGTATTTTGGCCAAGCCGAGCGACAATCTATTAACGAGAGCCACTTATC
>JAUXXQ010000214.1 GCA_030684815.1 Methylobacter sp.
GAAAGCTTATGTACATTGACATAACACAGCGGGCTGTTGGGGGGCGTGTAATTTCTCTCATGGCGGGTGTCCTATTTGTTTTTACTAGGCTATGTCACTTTGATCTCGCTTTTGTTAATTTGTCAATGCGTAAGTCCTATGTTATTAACCAAGATTGAAAACGCTGTATGAGTTGAATGTAAGAAAGAAAGACAAAAACGCGGGTTTTTATCTAAAATAGCCCCGCGACACCACTAACCTTAACAGCAATAACGGAAAATAGGCCGTTGTTGATTGCTGAATTTATTTTTAATTTTTTCCGAAGATAATTATGACACTTACCGCAATGGATCTTGTGGCTCAGGCCAAACAACATATTGTTGAAATTGATATTGATGCTGCCAAAAACGCCTTGGACACCAGTCTTGTTCTAGATGTCAGGGAGCTTGCTGAATACACTGGCGGCCATTTGCCGGGTGCATTCAACATACCGCGCGGCGTATTGGAGTTCAAGATAGGCACGCATCCCGACTTTCAGGATAAACAGGATGCCCCTATTATTGTTTATTGCCAATCCGGCGGCCGTTCGGCATTGGCGGCTGAAGCATTAAACAAGATGGGTTTCAATAATGTGGTGAGCATGGCGGGCGGATTTAAGGCCTGGATCGATAGCGGCAATGAAGTCGTTTAAATGGTTGAATTAGAGGCTATCCGGCTGGATAAATGGCTCTGGGCGGCACGTTTTTTTAAAACACGGAATCTGGCCGCCGAAGCCATTTCCGGTGGCAAAGTTCATGTTAACGGGCAACGCAGCAAGCCCGGAAAAGAAGTGAAAATCGGTGCCGAGCTTTCGGTCAGCAAAGACAGCTATCGCTGGGAAATCGTCATTATCGCCATCAACGGCCAGCGGCGTTCGGCTAAAGAAGCGGTTTTGCTGTATCAGGAAAGCGCCGAAAGCCTTGCCAAGCGTGAACTGCAAATCATACATAATCGTGAGCAGCGGGAATTATTCGATTTTAGCGGCAGGGAGCATAAACCGAATAAAAAAGAACGGCGTTTGATTCACCAGTTTAAGCAGGGATAATTACAAACAGGTAGGCGGCTTAGGCAAGCCGGCCAATTTGCAGGCGTATTTTAACGGGCCACCGGGAAACAAACGGTGCAAATGGCGGCTGTTGCCTTTTGCCTCGCCCAATTCTTTGGCAATCGCTTTGGTAAATACCCGTGCATTAGGCAAGTGTTTGAATTGCTGATAATAATGACGGATAAACAAAATAATTTCCCAGTGTTCGGCGCTGAGTTCGATGTTGTTTATGGCGGCCAATTGTTGGGCGACCGACTCATTCCAGTCTGCCGAATTGAGCAAGAAACCCTGGTCGGTTGTTTTCAGGCAAAGGGCAGGGGCGGTCATGACCATGACTGAATAAGTGGATGCTGGACAGTCAATTCAACCAGCTCAGCATAATCAATCACCTCGATGCCTGACACCAGTTCACCAGCAGAGATCCCGCGTGCCGCCATATCATCTGACAACACACACAGGCGGTTAGCGGCCAGTTGTTGCGTTAATTTGGCGCTTAAGCTGCTGTTTTTTAATACCCGTAGGGCTGCGTTTTCCAGAAAAACCAGCACATCGCCGACAGCTACACGTTCCAAAATGGCGGTTTCAATTGGCGATTGAAAAATAAGGTGCAGCATATTAAGCGTTGTCGGTTAATTTAAGGCCGACAATTCCGGCAACGACCAGCGTGATCGATAACAAACGGTACCAATCAGCAGATTCCTTGAACAAAAAGATACCTAACACCGCCACACCCACTGCACCCATTCCCGTCCAAACTGCGTAAGCGGTTCCCAAGGGTAGGGTCTTGATTGCCAAGACCAACAGATAAAAACTACAGCCGCCGGACACCATGGTTGCGATGCTGGGCCACAGTTTAGTAAATCCTTGATTATATTTAAGACTTAGAGCAAATACTATTTCTGCAAAGCCTGCAGAAAACAACAAAAACCACGCCACGAATACTCCTTTCCTTTGTGCTCGAATGCAAAATATTCTACAATAGACTAAAATTCAGCGTTATTAAAAATTTGATCAATGAACGTGTACAGTGGCTTTTTGGCCTGTAATTTCCGCTACATAGCCGCTTTTTATTAGCGCTTACAATCGATCATTATCGATGACAGCATTTAAAGAATATTTAAACCGACAATGAGCGACATATCTTCTTCTTTTTTAATCCAAAATCCAAAGCAAATTGTTAATCATTTATCCTTGTTGGTTAAAAGTAAATGCCTGCTTGGTGCGTGTTTTGGCGCAGCTAATGAATCCTATATCACCACTTTGCTCGGTGTTGACGAAAAAAATAATGCGGTGATTTTAGATTACGCGACTAAAGAA
Organism: Methylobacter sp.; assembly: GCA_030684815.1. GTDB lineage: Bacteria > Pseudomonadota > Gammaproteobacteria > Methylococcales > Methylomonadaceae > Methylobacter_A. The sequence continues at coordinate 2,381 of JAUXXQ010000214.1, forward strand.
TATCTAAATCAGCACATCATGAGGGCTGGTAAAGTTACATTCGATGGTGAATATGAGGGTGTTAAAGTTTCTTTTAGCGGGTCTGAGATAAAAAAAATAACCCATAAAGGGGAAGATGCACTTATTATGCCTTTACCTAAAACGCTCTATTGGATGCAACGTAGGGAGTATTACCGGGTAAAATCACCACTATCAAACCCCAGTTATTGCCAATTAACATTAGGCGCTAGGGATCCTGTCAATCTTCCGTTATACGATATTAGCCTGACTGGTTTTTCCATGCTTAACCAGTCCAAAGAAATTTCTGATTTACTGGCGCCAGGCAATTTATTGTCAGGATGCAAGCTCATACTGTCAGAGGTGGAAACCGGTTTTATTAGCTTTGAAATCTGTGCTAAATACATCATTAACCCGGATAAGGCGCAAAAAATTCAAAAGATAGGCTGCAAGTTCGTCGACCTGTCACTCCACGTTGAAGAAGCTATTCAGCGCAATATGCAACAGATTCAGCGTAATAGCTTGCAGAAATGATGTAAGGCCATTTCCGGGAAATAACATCCCTTGATAATGGCCTGTAAAAAATAGAGTCCACGCTTAGCACGAAAGCCACGAACTTTTCGTGTTTTTTCGTGCTCAGCGTGGACAATTTTGGTATGTCTTTTTTCAGGAAATAGCCTAAGGTGATTTTCAGAAAACAATTTCCCCATTCCAATCATTTTTCTGATTGCCAATGATGGGGTTAAGGCCGTCGTCAATAAGCCCGCAAGGTGTTATCTGGCGGCGTCCCATTGCTTAAGACAGTTTTTTAGAATTTTTGCTGTTGCGAAAAATCAATGGCTTTTCATTCTCGGCTAAGGCGCTGGCTTTGGCTGAGTCTATCGCTTCTTGAATAACGTGATGATTGGGCGATTTGCTGCATACCGGGTCGGCGGCGTACATGTCGCCGCTTAATAAATAAGCCTGACAACGGCAGCCGCCGAAATCTTTTTCTTTCTCATCGCAGCTACGGCACGGCTCTTTCATCCAGTCATAGCCACGGAAAAAGTTGAAGGCTTTGGATTCATTCCAGATTTGCTCAATGCTGTAATCTTTGACATTGGGGCAATCCATACCGGGCAAATCGCGGGCGGAATGGCAGGGCAGGGCAGCGCCATCCGGCGCGATAGTCAGGAAGGTAGTGCCCCAGCCGTTCATGCAGGCTTTGGGCCGGTCTTCATAAAAATCAGGCACCACATAATAGATTTTCATTTTGCCTTCGACTTTTTCTTTAAAAGCCTGGGCGATGTGTTCCGCCTGTTCAAATTGCTCTTGGGTGGGCAGCAATAAATCTCGGTTGGTATGCGCCCAGCCGTAATATTGGGTGTTGGCCAGTTCCAGATAATCGGCGCCGAGTTCTTCGGCCATCGCTAATATGTCTGCCATTTGGTGGATATTTTCGCGGTGAATGACCACGCACAACACCATCGGATAGCCGTGTTTTTTGACCAGATGGGCGACTTCTTTTTTATGCTGGAACGATGTTGTCCCGGCGATATGGTCGTTCAATTCCTGGGTACTGGCTTGAATGCTGACCTGAATATGATCCAGTCCTGCTTCTTTGAGTTCGACGATTTTTGCTTCGGTTAGCCCATAGCCGGAGGTAATCAGGTTGGAATAATAGCCCAAGTCTCTGGCATGTTTGACCAGTTCGGGCAGGTCTTTCCGAGTCAACGGCTCGCCGCCGGAAAAGCCCAATTGCACCGCGCCCATTTTACGCGCTTGCGTCAGTACGCGTTTCCAGTCCTCAGTGTCCAGTTCGGTCTGATAGTTGGCATAATCAACCGGATTGGCGCAATACGGGCATTGTAACGGACAGGCGTAAGTCAGTTCTGCCAGCAGCCAGCGCGGCGGGGTGATGTTAATTTTGTTGGATCCAGCCATTTTTTAAAGCAACCTCTAGGAAAGCGGTAATGTCGTTGGTAAGACCTGTCGTGGCAAACTTCTGTTCCAGATCCGCAACGATTTGAGCAAGGTTGCGGCTGCCGTCGCAACATTTGAGGATTTCTGCGGAACTTTGGTTAAGCTCCACCATGCCTTCAGGATAGAGAATCACGTCTTTTTGTTGGGCTTCTTCCCATTGCAGACGGTGCAGAGGGGAGAATTTAATGAGTTGATCTGGGTTTAGGGTCATTTTAGTGTAGTTGCTGTATGGCTTTTAGTGATAAACGTTCGGCATGTTCGTTCGCTAACATCGTTGAGTTAATTCACGCTGCAATGACTTGTTCGTGGACAAAATGTAGCCGTATTGTTTTGGGCTTATCGGCAGGTTCGAAATGACAATCCACCGCTTCTCGTACTTTAATGATGCAAGTCATTAAGATCTGAAGTTTCCCAGTTTTTAGGGGGGTATCCGGGCATGTAGGGGTATATTTGATGGGGTTTGCTACATTTGGCGCAAACCCCATCAAAAATAGCCGCAACCCAATAGATACAGCAACTATACTTTTCAATTTCTGGGAA
>JAUXXQ010000223.1 GCA_030684815.1 Methylobacter sp.
CTGGGATTTTCAATACCGACCAAGGTGCCCAATTTACCAGTCTGGCCTTCACACAAGCCTTATTGGATAAGGGCATTAAGATCAGCATGGATGGGCGCGGGCGGGCGTTGGACAATATTTTCGTCGAGCGCTTATGGCGGACGGTAAAGTACGAAAATATTTACATGAATGATTACCTGTCCGTGCCTGAATTACGGTTCGGCTTGAAGCGCTACTTTGAATTTTATAACCAAGAGCGCTTGCATCAAAGCTTGGATTACCAAACGCCAGCTGAGGTGCATTTCTCAGCAATGCGTTAACTATTTCTCCTTATTTTTTGGAGAAAATGGTCTTGACAGTGGGGTCCACTTTACTCGTTCCCAAGCTCCAGCTTGGGAATGCATACCCTCAAGCTCTGCTTGCCATGACCACCAAGCAGAGCTTGGCAGGTAGTCACTCCCAAGCTAGAGCTTGGGAGCGAGAGATCTGTTCAGAGCCAATGTCCAAGCTCTGGCTTAAACGTTTTGTTGAACCCCGCCCCTAAATAACCCTTAGCTTATGCGCAAAAAATCATCCGCATCCAGCCCGTTTAAATTATTAACCGGATTATTCCGCCTCAGCCGCAAGCATCCGGTAGTGCTGCTAATCATTTTTGTACTGGGCTTGGGCGGCTATGCCTATGAAGTCAAGGTCGCCCGCCCCGCCTTGCTTTATCAGGGCGCGCCGCAAGCTGTCAGCGCTAAAAACAGCGACACCTGGTTCCGCATATTGCGCAATGAAGGTTTTATTCTGGGTTATTCCGATTTGCGCGGCAATCCGCTATGGGTGATGTATGCGCTAACTGACACCGAAACCAATGCCCCCCCGCTAAAACGCCCCAGCCGTTTTGAAACCGACTGGCGCAGCCTTAACCGCCTCAGCCACGACAGCTACCAAAAGAGCGGTTACGATCGCGGGCACATGGCACCGAACTACGCAATAAGCCGCCTTTACGGCAGGGCGGGGCAGATGGACAGTTTTTTGATGACCAACATCACCCCGCAAAAGCCCAATCTTAACCAGAAACTATGGCAACGTCTGGAGGACGCCGAAATCAAACATTTTGCCAAGTTGTTCGGTAAAGTTTGGGTGATTACCGGGCCGGTTTTCAGCGGTTCGGTCAAACGCCTGCCGTCGGATTGGAAGGTGCAGATACCCGATAAGTTTTATAAGATTTATCTCACCGAAGCCGCCCCCGGCAAACCGCACCGCGCTTTAGCTTTTTTAATGCCGCAAAATGTCAGCGGCAAAGAACCGTTGACGCAATTTGTCACCAGCATCGACAACATAGAAGCACTAACCGGCCTGGATTTTTTTAGCGGCTTGGATGACCGCACCGAAGCCGCTTTAGAAGCGGCCATTATGCCGCAGCCTTGGAATTTGCAAGCCATCAGCAAACAGCCAAACCGTTATTGAATGCAGTCTGGGGCGTTTCCTGATGTAGGGGGGCATTTTTTTTCGTGGGCGCTATTTTTTCCCCAGCGCCGCTTCAATGTGCTTGCATAAGGTTTTCAATACTTTAATGCGGGCAAAACGTTTGTCATTGGCTTCCACCAGCGTCCATGGCGCAATTTCGGTGCTGGTGCGGTCGACCATATCGCAGACTGCGTGTTCATAGTCATCCCATTTTTCGCGGTTGCGCCAATCTTCATCGGTAATCTTGAAGCGTTTAAAACCGATTTTTTCGCGTTCGTTGAAACGGTTGAGTTGCTCTTCCTTGCTGATCGCAAGCCAGAATTTGACCACCACTATATTGTGCCGCACCAGCTGCGCTTCAAAATCGTTGATCTCGCTGTAAGCACGCATCCAGTCGGCTTTTGAGCAAAAATCCTCAACCCGCTCGACCAACACCCGGCCATACCAGGAGCGGTCAAAAATGGTCACCCGTCCGCGCCGTGGGATGTGCCGCCAAAACCGCCACAAATAAGGCTGGGCGCGTTCTTCTTCGGTCGGCGCAGCAACCGGAACAATGCTATAGAAACGCGCATCCAGTGCACTGGTGATACGGCGAATGGCGCCGCCTTTGCCGGCAGCATCATTGCCTTCAAACATCACGATGACGGTGATGTCCTTAAACTTGGCTTCGCGGGTCAGCAAGGCGAGTTTGCCCTGATATTTTTCCAGCTCATCCTTAAACTCTTTTTTCTCTATCTTCTGGCTAAGATCCAGCGTTTTCAGAATATTAAGCTGGTCAATTGAGGGTAGTGGTGGCGGCGCATGCACTTCGGCCATTTTTTTGTTGGCGTCATCCAGGCGTTTGTTGATGGCATCAAGAATGACCTTGCCGACGGTCAAATTACGGTAATTCGGGTCGTAACCCTCGACAATAATCCACGGCGCTTCCGCCGTGCTGGTGTGGCGTATCACGCTTTCATGAATGACGCGGAATTTGTCGTATAACTTAAAATGCTTCCAATCGCGGTCGGTCACTCGCCAACGGGTTTGTGGGTTTTTCTCCAGCAGCTTCAGGCGTTTTTCTTGCCTGTCTTTGGATAAATGCATCCAGAATTTCAGCACCAGTGCGCCTTCGGCAACCAGCATACTTTCCAGGCGTTTTGCACGTTCTAAGCTTTGGTCTAATTCAGCCACTTTGGTGTGGCCGTTTACGCGGTTAATAATGGGCCAGGTGTACCAAGAACCGAGAAACACGCCAATCTTGCCTTTGGGCGGCAGTTCGCGCCAGAACCGCCACATCATCGGGCGGTCGAGTTCTTCGTCCGACGGTTCGCCCATACCGTGGGTTTGGATAAAACGCGGATCCATCCATTCGTTCAGCAAATTGACGGTTTCACCGCGTCCTGCGCCATCGAGTCCGCCAATCAAAATAATAACCGGGAATTTGGACAATTTGGCCAGGTCGATTTGTGCCTCAAGCAGCGCCTCGCGCAGTTTGGGCACTTCGATGTTGTAAGTTTCTTTGTCTATCTTGTGGCCAAGCTCTGCTGATTCAAACATAACAATTTCCTTGAGTGGGGTAACCAAAATAAAAAGTAACTGTCCAGCGAAAAAGAAAATAGAACACGGATGGCACTGATCAAACGGATAATCGCAGATAAAGCACGGTCTATTTTAAAAAAATCGGTGTAAACCCGTCCTATCTGTGTCGCCTAAAGCGCCTACTGTTGGTATCCGTGTTCTATTCAATCATTTTTAGCATAGGACTGAGCAGTTACAAGCATTCTTTTGCTTTCGACGCTATATATCTTTACTGCTGTTGTTCGTGTCTTTCGTGCTTTTCGTGGGCTCTGTTTTTTTATCCGAAGCGGATTCGGCAACGACCGGCTGATGTTCTTTGTCCGGTACTTTATTTAACAGCGGCGCCAGCGTCGGTTCCAGAAACTTGATGATTTGTACCGGTACCGAACTGGTAAAGTGATAACGCTCGGCTTCCGGGCCTTCCACATACGCGGTGATGACGCCGAAAAAGCGGTCGCCGAGAAAAAACGTAAACACGGCGGCGCGGCTGATGAATACGGTATCGATCAAGCGCCCGCCCGCCCGCCATATTTTGCGCCGGTGATCGCCGGTTCCGGTTTTGCCGCCCACTGACAAGGGTTTGTTATCAGCACTTTTATAGACGCCACGCAACCGTCCTGCCGTGCCGCCTTCAACCACACCGATCAGCGCACTGCGTGCGGCTTTTGCCACTTCGGGTAGCAATACCTGTTGGCCTTGCTCAGGCAGTTTGTCGAGCACGGTTTCATAGGGTGTAGCCTTTGCATAATGCAGGTTGTCAAAGCGGACAGTCGGCAATCTGACCCCGTCGTTACGCAAAATACCCATCAGTTCGGCCAATGCCGCTGGCCGGTCGCCCGAGGCGCCAATCGAGGTCGCATAAGACGGGGTTAACGAGCCGAACGGATAACCGACATGATCCCAGGCGGTATGAATCTGTTGGAACGCTTCATTTTCCAGTAGGGTCATAATGCGCCGTTGCTGGGCATTTTTCCGGTTGCTTTTAAACAACCAGCGATAGACATTTTGCCGTTGTTCAGCGCTGGCAGCCATGACCTCGGCGCGTGTCGCCTCGGGATGACGAACCAAATAGCTGACCAGCCACAATTCAAGCGGATGGACTTTGGTGATGTAGCCTTGATCCTGTAAATCGAAATTTTCCGGGGAATACTTGTAATAAAGTTGCTCAACATCCTCGCCGCCCAACGCCGTGCCGCTCAAATGCCTGTTCAAATAAGCGGTTAACGCATTGACATCGGCATCCGGATAAACCGCTTGGTACAGCATGGTCAGTCGCGACGGCTTGGCAAAAACGCGCTGGGTCAGCAACTCCATGATTTCTTCGGCAGGTTTGCCGTGGTATTTGTCGTAAAAACGCCTTAAATAAACTTGCCCTTCCTTGTCGGCAAAACGTTGTAGATATTCGGTGCGGCGCGGATCATCCGGGATTTCCAACCAGCGTGCAATGCCTTCCGGCTTGTATAAATGATGATAGACCAGATCGCGCATCAGCCGGATGAACACTAGATTGACCGAGTCGCGCAAGGCATCGCGCACCGACATGATTTTGTGGTTGTCAGCCGAGTTGAAGTTATTGAAGCTATGTACACCGCCGCCGGTATAAAAACCTTCGTAGGGGCTGGCCGAATAGCGCCGATCCAATGCCTGATTAAGAAAATCCTCCAGATTTATGTTTGGCTGCGCCCGCAATTGGCCGATCACCCAGGCTGATAAATAGTCGCGCGGATGCAGTTCAACCTTGCTTAGCGCCTGTGCCGACTGGCCTTTATAGTTTTGATAAATTTCGGCAACCAGTTCCAGGTAATGCACCATGGTGCGTAACTTGGCGGTTGAGCCCAAATCGATGCGTATGCCTTCATTAATGTCGAGTGGCTGGTCGTAATTATCGGTTTGGATGCGCAGCAGGTTGCCCTGTTCGCCGCGTTCGAACAACATCAGGCTGTACACAATAGGTTTAAGGTCGATATTTTCATTGAGCATCCGGGTGCCCAGCAATCCTGCGGCGCGGGCTTTGTCCGGTGCGCTCAACTGGCGCAAGGCTTGGGTGACGGCCTGTTGGGTGTTGTAATCGAGCGTGGTTTTGACGGTCAAATCCAGACGATCCAGTTCGTAATTGGATTTGACGCCCAGTGTTCTGGCCAAGCGGGTACGCAACACATTTTGCGTCTTTTGTTCGACCATAAATTTGGTCGGCGTTTGCTCCGATGCGGGCAGACGGACGACTGACACCTGCAATGCCGCATCGCGCAATTCGGGTGAAATAACGCCCTGTTCCGCCAATATGCGCAAATAACTGTCAGTCAATTTTTGCAGCGCGTCAAAACCGGAACCCAGCAAATAGGAAGGCCGCCGTTGCGATAACAGGATGCTCAACACCTGGCGATAAGCCAGCGCTTGTTGCGGGCTGATCGGTTCCGTCGGATTGAGCAGCTTGTTTACGCCGGCAAAATCGGCGCCGAACCAGGCCGACAAACCATCGCCCAAGCCGTGTACCTCGCCTAATTTGGCCGTTGCCGCCAGCGGCATGGAGTTTAAATAGGACAGCGCGATTTGCCGCCTCATGTCCAGTGTCTCCGGCCCTTGCAAATAGGCGCGTAGCGATGCGCTGCCCATTTGCCGCAGCTTTTCCTCCATCGACACGGTATAGCCATCGGGCGAATGCCGGTATTTTTCCAGTTGTGTCGCCAAGGTGCTGCCACCCGGCACATTGATACTGGCGCCCAGTTTTTTCGCCATCATTTGCAGCGCGGCAAAACCCAAACGATCCCATTCTACCGCAGGGTTAACCGTGGTATGGGTTTTGTCAAGCAATTCGCGGTTTTCAATAAACAGCAGTGTATTCAGTACCAGCGGCGGGATGGCATTGAAATCGGCATAGCCGTGGATGGGGTAAGTCGCGTTGAAGAGGGTTTGGCCACTGTGGTCGACAATGCGCAGTCCGGCTTGGGTTTTTTCGTGATAGATAGGGAACAGCCCGTACTCGTCAACTAGACGGGCCATCATCGGCGAGATTGTGGCTTGCGAAGTGACGCCGAAACCCTGCTGCTCTAGGCGCTCGATTTCGTCTGCCAGCAAGGTGTAACCGAGGCGTTGATCGTAAGGGCCGTGGTCGGGATAGCGTATCGCCGAACTGCGCCCCGGTTTCAGCTCCATGCTTAATTGCTTGCTTATTTCCGAGAGATATTGCGCCTGATATTTCGACGTTCGCACCTCTTTTTTGACCAATGTGGTCAGGGTTATAATAACGACGATACAACCCGCTAAAATATACAGCAGCAGTAACCGTGACAGTACGCGTTTATACATTTTCATCGTTCGACATCAGCCTCAAAACCAATGTCCTGGGTTATCATCACGAAACCAGTCAAATATTTTACGTTCAGTATTACCATTGAAATAATTGCATAAACCCTGCAGTCAACTTTGTGTGCGGGCAATTATAACCACTCGCGGACCACAATGGTAATTGAAAGAAAGCGGGGGACGGCCTTAGTGGACTCTATAATAGGGTACAGAGGACGGTGATAAACAGGATGGATGCCCGAATGGCGCTTAGCATCAGCGGCGTTCCTTTTTTTAAACGGCTAAAAATAGCCAACCCTAAGCTGAAAAGTTACCCATATAATGATAGAACCCGACAAAGACAGTAACAAGGCCTTTTACTACAAGGCGTCGAGATTTTCCATAGCGCCAATGCTCGATTGGACGGATCGGCATTGCCGTTATTTCCATCGCCTGATTTCACAACAGGCGCTGTTATATACCGAGATGGTCACTACCGGCGCGTTGATTCATGGTGGTCATCACCGGTTTTTGCAATTTGATGCGGCAGAACATCCGCTCGCTTTTCAGTTGGGCGGCAGCAACCCGCATGATCTGGCTCTCTGCGCCAAAATGGTTGAAGATTACGGCTATGACGAGGTGAATTTGAATGTCGGTTGTCCTAGCGATCGGGTGCAAAATGGCCGTTTTGGCGCTTGCCTGATGGCCGAACCCGAGCTGGTTGCCGACTGTGTTGCCGCCATGAAACAGGCGGTTTCAATTCCGGTCACGGTCAAATCGAGAATCGGCATTGATGAGCGCGATTCTTATCAGGAGCTGGCGCATTTTGTTGCGACGGTTGCCACTGCGGGTTGCGAAACCTTTATCATTCATGCCCGAAAAGCCTGGTTGAGCGGCTTGTCGCCGAAGCAAAACCGCGATGTGCCGCCGTTGCGTTACGAGGTGGTTTATCAAATCAAGCAGGACTTTCCGCAACTGAACATTATTCTAAACGGCGGTATCAATACGCTGGAGCAGGCAGACGAGATTTTGCAGCAGGTTGATGGCGTGATGGTCGGCCGGGAGGCTTATCACAATCCTTATTTGTTGGCCGATGTCGATAGGCGGTTTTTTGGCGCGACTACAGAACCCCGGTCACGGGATAAGATTATGCAGTTGTTAATACCCTATATTCAGCAGCAGCTTGATGACGGCGTGCGTTTGCACAGCGTGTCCCGGCATATTTTGGGGCTTTTTCATGGCGAGCCCGGCGCACGCGGTTGGCGGCGGCATTTGAGTGAAAATGCCGGTAAATCCGGTGCCGACATACAAGTGATTTTGGAAGCTTTGCCTACAGGGATGTAGGCAAGGGGCGTGAGCTTGGAGCGGAAGCTTTGCCTACAGGGCAGTGATTACTTCCGCTTAGGCGATTTCCTGAAAAAAACAGCCCCCTTCATTTCCCAGTTGACAGTTTATCATCGTTCCCACGCTCCGGCGTGGGAACGCTTGAGTACCGTTCCAGCGGTACGGGACGCTGGAGCGTCCACCACTGCATTCCCACGCTAGAGCATGGGAACGATGTGTCTGCTACTTTTGCTTGTAAATGAAGGGTGCCAAAAAAACAGCCCCAAATAATTGTCCACGCTTAGCACGAAAATCCAAAAGTAGGCATCTCCAGGCGATACGAAAATAAGCAAAGCTATTATTTGACTGTTTTTTTTTCGTGGCTTTCGTGCTAAGCGTGGACTCTGTTTTTCTACAGATTTCGATTATCAGGGATATTTTTTATTAGAAATCACCTTATCAACGGTATTTTTGCTGTCCGTAGAGGTCGGATGTAGGTAAAGAGCGAGGCTTTAAAATTGACAACGCCATGCTGTATACTGCCTCACTATTTTTAATAACAGAGATTTAAATTATGGAACAGCATTTTGCCAGGATTATCGAAGGCGTCGGTGAAGATTTAACGCGCGAGGGTCTGATCGATACGCCGGCGCGCGCGGCTAAGGCATTCAAATTTTTAAATAACGGCTACGAAAAAACGCTGGAAGAAGTGCTGAACGGGGCTATCTTCAGCGCCGATACCGAAGATATGGTGATTGTGAAGGATATTGAACTGTACTCGCTGTGTGAGCATCATTTATTGCCGTTTATCGGCAAGTGCCATGTGGGCTATCTGCCGCGCGGCAAGGTGATGGGCTTGTCCAAAGTGGCGCGGGTGATCGATATGTATGCGCGTCGTTTGCAAATTCAGGAAAAACTAACCAAACAAATAGCCGATGCGATAGAGTTGGCAACTGGCGCACGCGGCGTGGCGGTGGTGATTGAAGCCAAGCATTTGTGCATGATGATGCGCGGTGTTGAAAAGCAAAATTCAGTGATGACGACTTCGGTGATGACTGGGGCTTTCCGTAAGGAAATCAGCACCCGTTCGGAATTTTTAAATCTGATTAACCGTTAAATTTAATTTTTTAGTGAGCTAAACCAAAGCAATGACAGCAAAAAAAACCGGCGTATTACTGGCCAATCTAGGTTCGCCCACGGCGCCGACAACATCGGCAGTCAGGAAGTTCCTTCGGGCGTTTTTGTGGGATCCGCGTGTGGTCAACCTGCCTCGGCCGTTATGGTGGGTGATACTGAATTTTTTTGTGCTGCCTTTTCGTCCGCGTAAATCGGCCAAAGCCTACCGCAAAATCTGGCACGAAAAAGGTTCGCCGTTAATTTATCTGACCCGGCAGTTGACCGAGTTGGTTGCTGATAAGTTGCTGGATAAAGGTGTCACGACACAGCATGTGATGCGTTACGGCGAGCCCTCGATAGCGAAGCAGTTGAGGGTTTTCAAACAGGCCGGGATTGATAATCTAATCGTGTTGCCGCTGTATCCGCAATATTCATCGACCACCACGGCATCGATTTATGATGATGTCATTAAAGAGTTGAATCAGTGGAGGCATCTGCCGAACATTCACTTTATCAGCGATTATCATCAGCATAGCCATTACATTGCCGCCGTGGCTGAATCCATCGAGCAGAGCTGGCGCGAACACGGCAAAAACGAGCTGTTATTGATGTCTTTTCACGGCTTGCCCGAGCAGTTGACAAAATGGGGCGACCCTTATTTTCATCAATGTCATAAAACCGCTGCGCTGATTGCCGAAAAATTGGGCTTGGAACAAAAGCAGTGGATGATTGTGTTCCAGTCGCGTTTTGGCAAGGCGCAATGGCTAAAGCCTTATTGCGTGGATACCTTAGAGGCGCTTCCCGGACAAGGCATTAAGACGATAGACGTGGTTTGTCCCGGTTTTGCTGTCGATTGTCTGGAAACGCTGGAAGAAATTGCGATGGAAAACAAGTCGATTTTTCTTGAGTCTGGAGGCAAAGAGTACCGCTATATAGCGGCGTTGAACGATTCGGATATTCATGTTGATGCTATAGTTAAGTTGATTGAACAGACGTTGTAGGGCAAACGATAGAATCCGTTAATAAAAAAGGCCAACCGATGAAGCAAACACTCTTACAAAGCTGGCAAGATAGCAGCTGGCCCACGATCAAATCCACCCAGCCGCTGGCAACCGGCGACGGCGTGATCGACGAAAGATCTTTCAATACCATTGAAGTCGATGAATTGTTTGATCATGTCAATCATGCGGCTACGATAGCGGGGCAGGGCGTGTTGTACCGTTCGTTGGTTCAGCCGCTGGCTGAGCTGGAGCCGATTAAGGCCAAGCAGCAAGCGGTTGAAGAATTGCGCGCTAATCCGGCACTGAAAGAACAGCTCGAACGCATCGTGCAACAAGCTGTCGATAATGAAAAAAACTTCTATTTATTGCTGTTTGGCGAATTTCTCGGCTCGTTTGGCACCGCCCGCGAAGCCCATGAAATAGAAGGTTATGGCTATCTGCAATATAAACGCGGCATCCGTTTTATGTTGGAATTGGTCGAGCAGATTGAAGCCATTGAGACGCCGCACAGCGCCTATTTGCAGGGAGTTTTTGACAAAATCAAAGCCTTTGCAGCATCGCGCGCGTATTCGTTGATGCAAGGGCCGGTTTATATCGGTGAAGAGTCTATTCAGAGCAAGGAGCAGCGCAAAGGTTCGTTTTCGCCGGCGATTATTTTCAAACCCCGATTGTTCAAACCGCTGCTGATCAGTGCGTTTGTCGGCGCGGTTTGGGCGCTGGGGCATTTTTTTCCTAGCGACATGTTCAAGGTGTCTGTCGAAGCGATTCCGACTGCGGCGATTTTCTTCGTACCTTTGTTGCTGGCTTATCTGCCTATCGTCGGTGGCTTTGATCGTGACAGCTGCATTATCCCGCTCAGAAATGAGTTCAAAAAATCCCCTGAAGTGGCTGAGACACTTGATGCGCTCGGTCAGCTTGACGAATTGCTGTCGTTTATAAATTTTGCCGATGGTTTTGGTGGCAACATGGTCTTGCCTGAATTGCTTGATGCACCGCATCACCGGATCAATCTGACGGACGCCAGAAATCCGGTGTTGGGCAAACAAAACCCGGCCTATGTCGGCAACGATTTTGTGCTGGACGATGACAAACTGGTGCTGGTCACTGGCCCGAACAGCGGTGGCAAGACTGCTTTTTGCAAGACGGTGACTCAAATCCAGCTGCTGGCGCAAATCGGTTGTTATGTGCCGGCGCAAGCGGCAACATTGACCGTTGCCGACCGGATTTTTTATCAAGCGCCGGAAATTAGTCATCTTGACGATGGCGAAGGCCGTTTCGGCACCGAACTCAAACGCACCAAAGACATCTTTTTGGCGGCGACCGCGAAAAGCCTGGTGGCGCTGGATGAACTGTCGGAAGGTACGACCTTTGAGGAGAAAATGGAATCGTCGTCGAATGTGTTGAACGGCTTTTACCGCAAAGGCAACAGCACCCTGTTAATTACCCATAACCATCAACTGGTTGACCATTTTGTCGCCCAAGGCATTGGCCTGCCTAAACAAGTTGAGTTTGCCAATGACGCACCGACTTACAAACTGGTTCCGGGCATTTCCCGTGTCAGCCATGCCGACCGCGTGGCGAAAAAAATCGGCTTTTCCAAAGAAGACATCGACAACTATCTGGCAGACTCACAATGAAACTAGGCACCGCATTATCCAACAGCGCGACCAAAGCCCTACTGCTCGGCAGCGGCGAATTAGGCAAGGAACTGGCGATTTGTCTGCAACGCTACGGCGTCGAAGTCATTGCCGTAGACCGTTATGCCCATGCACCGGCGCAACATGTCGCGCATCGCAGTCATGTCATTGATATGACCGACACCGCAGCGGTCAAGCAACTGATTGCACTGGAACAGCCCGATTTCATCATCCCGGAAATCGAAGCGATTGCGACGCAGGCGCTGGTCGATATTGAGGCGGAAGGGGGTTGTACGGTGGTGCCCAACGCCAGGGCAATACAATTGACCATGAACCGCGAAGGTATCCGCACCCTGGCTGCCGAGCAATTGAAAATCCCGACCTCGGCTTATGCTTTTGCCCAAAGTTTCGATGAATTGCAAGCAGCCGTTGACGGCGGCATCTGTTATCCGTGTTTTATCAAGCCGACCATGTCCTCTTCAGGCAAAGGGCAGTCGATGGTTAAAAGCGCGGATCAACTTAAGGCGGCCTGGGACACCGCCAAATCCAGTGGCCGCGTCGATACCGGCAAAGTCATTGTGGAAGCCAAAATAGACTTCGATTTTGAAATTACTTTATTGACGGTACGCGCCAAAAATGCGCAAGGCGATATAGAAACCCATTTTTGCGCGCCGATAGGCCATGTGCAAGAAAACGGCGATTACCGCGAGAGCTGGCAACCGCAAGCCATGAGTGCCGGCGCGATTGAAGCTTCACAAGATATTGCCCGTAAAATAACTGCCGAAATCGGCGGATTAGGTTTGTTTGGCGTTGAGTTGTTTATTAAAGGCGATAGCGTCTGGTTCAGTGAAGTCAGCCCCAGGCCGCATGATACCGGCATGGTGACGATGGCGACGCAAAGACAAAATGAATTTGAATTACACGCCAGAGCCATTTTAGGCTTGCCGGTCAACACCGCGATGCACAGCGAAGGCGCCAGCGCGGTGATATTAGGCGGCTTGAATGCTCGCGGCGTGGTTTATGAGGGGCTGGACAAGGCGTTGGCCGTTGCCGATACCGAAATCAGATTATTCGGCAAACCGGAAGCTTTTACCCACAGGCGTATGGGCGTTGCCTTAGCCGCCGCTGAAAACGTCGATGTTGCCAGAAACAGGGCGGTTAAGGCCGCCAACATGATCGTTATTAAACCTGACCAATAGGTAACGTTATGATAAAAATTCACCTTAGACTATCCTGCTTGCCGCACTTAGGTTTAATGCAAGGGTTAATGCAAAAGCTTTGTGCCGTTATTTTAACCAGTTTATTTGCTTCAAACGCCGTGCTGGCGGACATCTATAAGTTTATCGACAATGATGGCCGTGTTTACTACACTGATAAACCCAAAAACAGCCTGTACAAGCGCATCATACGTACTAGGCCGGTGAATTATGCGGCTGCGCTGCCTTTTATGGGTACCAATAAGAAGAAATTCGCCGACCTGATTAATGAGGCCGCTAACCGGCATCAGGTTGACGCCAAACTGGTACATGCGGTAATTCAAGCCGAATCGGCCTACAATGCCCGTGCCATCTCCTCAGCCGGTGCTGTAGGCTTGATGCAGCTGATGCCCGATACGGCAAGGCGCTATGGCGTTATGGATCGTAATAATCCAGTTCAAAATATCGATGGTGGCACCCATTATTTGAAAGATTTGCTTAAAATGTTCAATTCAAACCTGGATCTTGCGGTTGCCGCCTATAACGCCGGTGAGGGCGCAGTGATGAAATACAACAATACCATCCCGCCCTATCCCGAAACGCGTAATTATGTCAAAACCGTGCTGGCTTTGTATAACCGGAGCTCTTGAGTTTTAGGCTGATCAAAATAAAATCAACATGACGAAAATTTTAATTGTCGGCTGCGGCGCAATAGGTTCTGAATTGGGCCGTGTTTTATCAGCCCAAGGGTACGAGGTGGCTGGCCTAAAACGCAAGCCGCCAACATCGGCGCTAGATGGCATCCGTTATGTCGCTGCTGATATTAGTTCTGCTGCCGACCTGGCCGTATTAGATACCGATTTTACCCATGCATTTTTTATTGTGTCGCCGACCGGGCGCACAGAGCAAAGCTACCGTGCTGTTTATGAAACCGGTCTCAATAACCTGTTGGACAAATTGCCAAAAACGCAATGGCTGATGGTGTCATCGACCAGCGTTTACGGGCAAACGCAAGGTGAATGGGTGGATGAAGGTTCGCCTGCCGAGCCGATGAATATCACCAGCCGCTTAATTAGTCAGGCAGAACAACGATTAATGGCGGCAAATAGTGCTAATATCGTGGTGCGCTTTTCCGGCATTTATGGGTCGGGGCGGGAATATCTGATAAGGCAAGCGCTGCAAATACCGGCTATACAGCAAACGCCGCCCTATTTTACCAATCGGATACATCAGCAGGATTGTGTTGGCGTGTTGGCTTTTTTACTGGAACGCAGTATCGCCGGAGCCGTGCTGGATCAATGCTATATCGCCAGCGACGATGACCCGGCGCCGAGCTGGGAGGTCATGGCTTGGCTGTCGGCACAGTTAAGCTGTCCACCGCCGGCTATTAAGGACAGTACTGATACAGGGATGAACAAACGCTGTTGCAATGCGCGTTTAAAAGCACTGGGTTATCGGTTTGAATATTCGGATTATAAAAAGGGCTATTCGGCGTTAATCAACGCCAGGGCATGATGCTTTAGAGGAGCCATCCCGATAGCGGGATCATTTTTGAAACAGAACATCCCTGTTTCTGCCTGATGGTAGCTATTTGGCAAAAATAAATGGAACACGGATGAAACGGATAATCACTGATTAAAAAATCTGTGTAAATCCGTCCTGTCTGTGTTATCCGTGTTCCATTTAATCATTTTTTAACATAGGGCATGAGTCGTTACGGAGCGGCTTTATTTTTTCTTGCCGGTCAGTTTGTCCCACAATGAAACTGCGCCGTCAGATATATCGTTTAATTCGTTCCAAAGCGAGTTGCTTTTTTGCCCTGCCTTTTGTTGCGGCTGGCTTTCTTGCTTTAAAGGAAATGAAATGATATGTCGCGGTGATTTTTTAGTGACTTCAAGCAGGACATCCAGCCGCAAAGGTTGCTTAATGTCACGGGAAACATTGTTGGATTCATCGCATACAACGGTATAGGAGGCTATTAATTTCTTGTCGACATAAGGCTGGAGCTTTGAGTTGATTGTTTGGCGGATTTTAGTCCGGAACGCAATATTATTATCGGGTCGATATTGGGTTGCTGTTGTGTAATAGGATGAAATTTCAGCTGTTATTTTTTCTATAAGGGTTTTGGACATAGTTTAAGGCTCTTTTTTTGATTAGCGGTGTTTGCTCAAAGTATCCTTCACTACCCTACACTTTTCAACCCCCCGTAAAAATCAAGCTATTAATGGGTTTCGGGGGATTTGATTTTGTTGGGCGAGCCCTTTGAGATTGATGCACAGACTCAAGAGATAGGATGGATGATTGCTGTCTGCGTTGGCCGGATAACCTGTTTTCCTTCCCCCTTGTGTATCCGACGGGCAGTGAAAAGGTAAATGGCAGTGCTCCTTATGTAGTCCGGAATAAGGCTGTTTATTTTTGGGTTGAATTCGCCTAATTCAATTTTTAGCTTTGGTATAAAACCACATCTGATAGACGCTGAGTACAATCTGCATGCCCATTGAAAGCCCCATTAATGCGCCGCTGGCAACAACGACGTAGGCGAATGAGGGAATGGATTTGGTGATAAACCATGACAGCACATCCAGCAGCATCGCGGCAAAGGGGATGACGACCGCAACTCTTTTTACGACGACATGGATGTCGCACAGCAGGAAAATTTTGCCGATGAAAAACAAAATAAAGGCAATGCCGAATAAGTGGATATGTGACACCCGGATTAAACGCGGGTATGAGGCGCCGCCGCTATGGGCGACTTCGGACACGCCAGCGTAATGGGTTAAATCGGGTAAGCCTGGGTTAATGGCGAGGGTGTGGCATTTGATGCAGTCGCGGTTTAATATCGGCGCTATTTTTTGTCCGTAATCGGCTTCGTCGGCGCCGTCTTGTATCCATTTTAGGATGACCTCCTTGTCGTTTTTATAGCGCAGGTTGGGCTCCATGATGCCGTTAATGGCGGCGCCCAAACGGGTCTGGTCATTTGATCCGTGGTAATTTATTGTGACATCGGCAATGGACAGGCCGGCAACACCGTCATGGCCTTGGTGGGTGTAATAGAGGTTGCCCAGGGCGACCAGGTAGCCAAGGCCTATTGTGAGCAAGAAAACGGTGTTTAAAATTCTTTCGCTGACAGAAATGTCGCAAAAGCGGGTGTAGGATTCGGGCATGATTTAAGGTTATGGGCGGTAAGGCGTAAAAATTCAAGGGCCGGAATTATAGCGCGCAACGGGTAACGAATTATTGTCTTTTGCATTTTAAGGGGTTTGTTTTGGATACACAGGTTTTTTGTCGTTGCGGTTCAGGTCTTAATTATGCCCAATGTTGTGGCTCGTTTCACGCGGGTGAGAGTAAACCGGTAACGGCCTTGGCTTTGATGCGTTCGCGTTTTAGCGCTTATGCTTTGCATGATTCGGGTTATTTGCTGGAGACTTGGGATGCGAGGGTGCGGCCTGAGTTGATCGATTTTTCCAAAGAAAACGTCGATTGGCTGCGCCTGGAAATCGGCGGCACTAAAAAAGGCGGTGCCAACGACGCTAAAGGCGTGGTGGAATTTAAGGCGTACTATGTGCAAGATGGCGAGGAGTATGTGATGAATGAGGTCAGTCAGTTTGTTAAACGTGCAGGCGGCTGGTTTTATTTGGATGGCCGGGTTAAGTCGATTGGCAAGGTTGGGTTACAGGCTAATCGGGGTAGGAATGCGCTGTGTTCCTGCGGCAGCGGCAAGAAATTTAAACGTTGTTGCGGTGCTGATTAATATGAAAGCGAGCAGGGTAGGGTGCAATATTATTGATGGGATTGTTTTTTTAAGTTGCGTTACAAAATTCTGTGGGTATAATAGTCGGCTCGAAGTTGAATAAGCTTCAGGCGCGTAGCTCAGTTGGTTAGAGCACCACCTTGACATGGTGGGGGTCGGTGGTTCGAGTCCACTCGTGCCTACCAAACACTAAAGCACTGCATCGCAGTGCTTTTTTTATTGTAGACACTAAAAAATACAGATAAAAATGCCGGTAATTACTCTTCCCGATGGCTCCAAGCGAGAATACGACCACGCACTAACAGTAATGGATGTAGCGCAGTCTATTGGTTCGGGATTAGCTAAGGCAACCTTGGCAGGCAAAGTAAATGGCCAATTAGTCGACGCTAGCACGCTTATTAATCAGGATGCAACATTGCAACTGATTACCATAAAAGATGAAGACGGCATTGACGTTATTCGTCATTCTACCGCGCATCTATTGGCTCAGGCCGTCAAACAGTTATTCCCTTCCGCACAAGTCACCATCGGGCCGGTTATCGAAAACGGCTTTTTTTATGACTTCTCCTACGAAAGAGCTTTCACTCCCGATGATTTGAGCGCCATTGAAAAAAAGATGGAGCAACTGGTTGCTGAAGACCTGCCTATCCGTCGTTCAGTGTTGTCGCGGGATGCGGCAGTCGAATTTTTTAGAGATTTGGGTGAGACATATAAAGCTGAGATTATCGAATCCATTCCCGCCAATGAAGATTTGTCTTTGTATGAGCAGGGTGGGTTTACTGACTTATGCCGTGGCCCGCATGTACCCAGCACCGGCAAGTTAAAAGCCTTTAAGCTGATGAAGATTGCCGGAGCCTATTGGCGCGGTAATTCCGATAATGAAATGCTGCAGCGCATTTACGGTACGGCTTGGACTGATAAAAAAGAGTTGCAGGCTTATTTGCATCGCTTGGAAGAAGCCGAAAAGCGCGACCACCGCAAGCTGGCAAAAACGCTGGATTTGTTCCATTCCCAAGAAGAAGCGCCCGGCATGGTGTTCTGGCACGAAAAAGGCTGGGTCGTTTATCAGCAGGTTGAGCAATATATCCGCGAGAAATTACGCGTCAACGGTTATGGCGAAGTCAGAACGCCGCAAGTGGTTGACCGCTCGCTTTGGGAAAAATCCGGTCACTGGGAAAAATTCGGTGAGATGATTTTTACCACGCATTCAGAGCATCGCGATTACGCGATTAAGCCGATGAACTGCCCTTGCCACGTACAAATTTATAATCAGGGGCTGAAAAGCTACCGTGATTTACCTGTTCGCTTGGCCGAATTCGGTTCCTGTCATCGCAACGAGCCGTCCGGCACTTTGCATGGCTTGATGCGGGTCAGAAATTTTGTTCAAGACGATGCGCATATCTTCTGCACCGAAGGCCAGATTCAAGACGAAGTGTCGACCTTTATCGACATGCTGTTCGATGTTTACAAAGATTTCGGCTTTGAAGAAGTTATTATTAAATTATCGACCCGTCCTGAAAACCGGGTCGGCGATGATTCGGTCTGGGATAAAGCGGAAAATGCTTTGGAATTGGCGCTGAATACCAAAAGCTTGAAATGGGATTTACAGCCGGGTGAGGGCGCTTTTTACGGGCCTAAAATTGAATTTTCCTTAAAAGATTGTATCGGCCGGGTTTGGCAGTGCGGCACTATTCAAGTCGATTTCTCTATGCCGGGTCGGCTCGATGCGACTTATATCGCTGAAGATGGATCGCGGCAAGTGCCGGTGATGTTGCACCGGGCGATATTGGGTTCCTTGGAACGTTTCATTGGTATTTTGATTGAGCAACATGCAGGCACCTTCCCCTTGTGGCTGTCGCCGGTGCAAGTCGTGGTGCTTAATATCACTGACAAGCACAGTGAATACGCGTCTAAAGTCATGCTAGACCTTGAAAAACAAGGCATCCGGGCAAAAATTGACTTGAGAAATGAGAAGATCGGGTTTAAAATCCGCGAGCATTCCATGCAGCGCGTACCGTATCTTGTCATCATTGGTGACAAAGAATTAGAAGAACAACGGATGACGGTACGCACGCAAAAAGGGGATGACTTAGGTAGTTTGGCTATCCATGATTTTACCGAACGGTTAAAACAAGAGATTGCAGACAGAAAATGAATGATTTTGGAGGATTAGGATATCGCTGCTAAAAAAGATGAAACGCGCCTGAATGATGCAATCACCGCTAGACGAGTGAGAGTGACAGGGGCGGATGGTGAGGCGTTGGGCATTATCTCGTTAGATGAAGCCAAACAGATTGCATACGCTGCAGATTTGGATTTAGTAGAAATATCGCCGAACGCGGATCCTCCGGTTTGCAAGGTGATGAACTACGGTAAATACCAATTCGAGCTAAACAAAAAACTCGCCGTTGCCAAAAAGAAACAAAAGCAGATTCAGGTTAAAGAAATTAAATTCAGACCTGGAACCGATGAAGGCGATTACCAAGTTAAATTGCGAAGTTTAACCAAGTTCCTTAACGAGGGTGACAAGACTAAAATCACCTTGCGTTACCGTGGACGGGAAATGGCGCATCGGGAAATTGGTGTTGATTTACTCAAGCGCATAGAAAAGGATTTGGAAGAACTGGCTATTGTCGAGCAGTTTCCTAAAATGGAAGGTCGCCAAATGGTCATGGTGATGGCGCCGAAAAAGAAAAAATAATAACCAGCAGTACAGGATGAACTGCTAAGTATCATGTCAATGGTACTGTTAATTCTTCAGGGCCATGCATTTTGCCTTGCTGGGTTACAACTCAGGGATTTATATTTTAATTAATTGGAGCAAACAAATGCCAAAGATCAAAACTAACCGTGGAGCTGCCAAGCGTTTCAGACGCACAGGCAACGGCGGTTTTAAATGTGGACAGTCCCACAGGCGTCATATCCTGACTAAAAAATCGACTAAGAGAAAAAGACAGTTACGCTCTCCGGCAACTGTTCATCCGTCAGATGTGCGCATGGCTGCACGTATGATGCCGTACAGCTGATCAGGGAGTAGATAATGCCTAGAGTAAAACGCGGCGTAACAGCCAGAGCAAGACATAAAAAAGTATTAAAGCAAGCGAAAGGTTACTACGGCGCACGCAGCCGGGTTTATCGCGTTGCCAAGCAAGCGGTTATTAAAGCCGGTCAATATGCTTACCGTGACCGTAAACAGAAAAAACGTCAATTCCGCGCTTTGTGGATAGTCCGTATCAATGCGGCGGCCCGTCTAAGCGGAATGTCCTACAGCCGCTTCATCAATGGCTTAACTAAAGCCAATGTGAAGATAGACCGTAAGGTTTTGGCTGATATTGCTGTTCGCGACATTGCCGCATTTGCAAAAATTGCGGAAATCGCTAAAGAGCATCAAAGCAAGCCTTAAGAAAAATTCGGATTTTAGTGCGCTAAAATCCAATTATTCCCCCGCCCCTTTCTCGGGCGGGTGGGATTTGGTTTTAACTCTGTCCCGATAAATAAAAATCCCCTTACACTCCCACATACAGCGAGCTAAACCGTGTCCGCTACCCTAGAAGAAATTCTCGCGCAGGCATTACAACAGCTTCGCGATGCGCAAGACCTTAACCAACTCGATCTGGTTCGTGTCCATTATCTCGGCAAAAAGGGTTTATTTACCCTGCAGATGAAAGAACTCGGCGCGCTCGATCCTGAGCAAAGACGTGCTGCCGGGCAAGTCATTAATCAAGCCAAAGATCAATTTCAAGAGCAACTCGAAGCCAAGAAGGATCTGCTGCAAAACGCCGCATTAGAAGCCAGACTCGCCAGCGAAGGCATAGACGTCACCTTGCCGGGCAGAGGTCAAGCCGTTGCAGGTTTACATCCGGTGACCACCACTTTGCGCCGTATTTCCAAGATTTTCGCCAGCGTCGGCTTTCAAGTCGTTGAAGGGCCGGAAATCGAAGACGATTACCATAATTTCGAGGCATTGAATATTCCTGCACATCACCCGGCACGGGCGATGCACGACACGTTTTATTTTGATGCCCACACTGTTTTAAGAACCCATACTTCGCCAGTACAAATCCGGGTGATGGAATCGGAAACGCCGCCGTTGAAAGTTATTGCGCCGGGGCGCGTGTATCGCTGCGATTCAGACATCACCCACACGCCGATGTTCCATCAGGTCGAAGGCTTTCTGGTCGATACCGATGTCAGCTTTGCCGATTTGAAAGGCGTGGTTTATGAATTTTTGCGCGCTTTCTTTGAAAAAGATATACAAGTGCGCTTTAGACCGTCCTATTTTCCATTTACCGAGCCATCGGCGGAAGTTGATATTGAATGCGTGATGTGCGGCGGCGAAGGTTGCCGCGTCTGCAGCCATACCGGTTGGCTGGAAGTCATGGGCTGCGGCATGATACATCCCGAAGTTTTCAAGGCGGTCAATATCGACAGCGAGATTTATAGCGGCTTTGCCTTTGGCATGGGCGTAGAGCGCTTGGCGATGCTGCGTTACGGCATTAATGATTTAAGATTATTTTTTGAAAACGATCTTAAATTTTTGGAACAATTCAACTAAACAGGCGCCGCGCCTGCTCCCGGCAGGTTTGCGGCATACACCCCATTCCTAGAGATAAAGTTTAAGTCATGCAAATTAGTGAAGCCTGGTTAAGGGAATATGTTAATCCGGCAATAAGCACAGAACAACTGGTCGAGCAATTGACCATGGCGGGTCTTGAGGTTGATTCGGTGACGCCTGCGGCAGCCGTATTCAGTGGCGTGGTGGTTGGCGAAGTTATCGCCATGGAGCCGCATCCCGATGCTGACAGATTAAGAGTTTGCCAAGTTGCAGTAGGCGAAGCAGAACCGCTGCAAATCGTCTGCGGCGCCAGCAATGTCCGTATCGGCCTGAGAATCCCTGCGGCCTTGATTGGCGCGGCATTGCCGGGCGATTTCAAAATCAAAAAATCCAAGTTGCGCGGCGTAGAATCCTACGGCATGTTGTGCTCGGAAAAAGAATTGGGTCTAGCTGCTGAGGCTAACGGCTTAATGGAACTGGCTGCCGATGCGCCGGTTGGCGTTGATATACGCGATTACTTGTCGTTGAACGACAACATTATCGAAGTCGACTTGACCCCCAACCGGGCCGACTGTCTCAGCGTTGAAGGCGTAGCGCGCGAAGTGGCGGTGCTGAATAAAATGGACTGGTCGGCCACACAAGTTGAAACAGTAGCTGTCAGCCATGCCGAAACATTGGGCGTTTCTGTCAAAGCGACAGACGCTTGTCCGCGTTATTTAGGCCGATTGCTTAAAGGCGTCAACGCAAAAGCTGAAACCCCGTTATGGATGCAGGAACGCCTGCGCCGTTCGGGCGTCAGAAGCTTGAGTGCCGTAGTCGATGTCACTAATTATGTACTGATCGAATTAGGCCAACCGCTACACGCTTTCGATGCCGCCAAATTAAACGGCGGTATTACTGTACGCTACGCTCAAACCGACGAAAGCGTTGCCCTGTTAAATGGTCAAACCATTAAATTGGACAACGAAACGCTGGTGATTGCCGACGACAAACAAGCCTTGGCTTTAGCTGGCGTCATGGGCGGCAGCGAGTCTGCAGTTACAGGCGACACCCAAGATGTATTTCTGGAATGCGCGTTTTTCACTCCGCTCAGCATTGCCGGTAAAGCGCGCAACTACGGCCTGCATACCGATTCATCACACCGTTTTGAACGCGGCGTAGATCCGACTTTGCAAGAACGCGCGATAGAGCGCGCCACCCAACTGATTATCGACATTGCCGGCGGCAGCGTCGGCGCAATCAGCAACATGACTACAGCAGCTACATTGCCGCAACGCCCAGCCGTATTGCTCAGAAAACAACGCCTGGAAAAAACGCTGGGTATCAAACTGGCAGACGAGCAAGTCATCGATATTTTTCAACGCTTAGGTATGACCGTACAAACGCAATTGGATGGCTGGTCGGTCACACCGCCGGGCTGTCGTTTCGACATCGCTATTGAAGCCGATTTAATCGAAGAAATAGCGCGTATAGTCGGCTACAACAACTTGCCAAGCAGCAGCCTGCTTATGCGCTCGGAACTGGGTAAAGCCACAGAAGCTGTGCTGGAACTGGATAGAGCCAAAGATTTGCTGGTTGACCGGGGTTATCAGGAAGCCATTACTTACAGCTTTGTCGATGAAGAAATACAGCAAGCCATCGCTCCGGGCGATGACGTTGTGCGCTTGAAAAACCCGATTTCTGCGGATTTATCGGTAATGCGCACCACCCTTTGGTGCGGATTATTAAAAGCCGCCCTGCACAATACCCATCGCCAGCAAAACAGGGTTCGTTTTTTTGAAACCGGCCTGCGTTTTGTCAATAAAGACGGCAGCACGCAGCAACAAAAAATGTTATCCGGTCTGGCCTTGGGTAGCGCCTATGCTGAACAATGGGGCGTCGCAAGCCGCAAAGTCGATTTTTTTGATGTCAAAGCCGATGTGCAGGCGCTGTTTTCATTGACCGGTACAGAGATGCAATTTGTCCCGGCCAAACATCCGGCCTTGCATCCTGGGCAAAGTGCTGAAATATTATCTCAGCAAGGCGATAAAATCGGCTGGTTGGGCATGTTGCATCCGACTCTGGAAAAACAGCTGGGATTCGATACCCAAGTTTTTCTGTTTGAATTGGATCAGGATTTATTGCTGAACAAACAGATTCCCAAATTCAAGCCGCTGTCCAAATACCCGTCGGTAAGCCGCGATTTCGCCTTGATTGTTAAGGAAGAAATCGCCGTCAGCGAGATCATAAGCTGCATTAAAGACAGTGCAGAACCGACCTTGCAAGACATAGTCATATTTGATATTTATCGCGGCAAAGGTGTCGAAGAAGGCAGTAAAAGCGTTGCTTTAAGCCTGATCATACAAAGTTTTTCACAAACCCTAACAGATTCTGAAATAGATGCTATATTTAGCCGACTGTTAGCAACATTGACCACTAAACTAAATGCAAAGCTGAGGGATTAAACAATGGCATTAACGAAAGCAGATTTTGCCGAAAGGCTGTTTGACGAGCTTGGCTTAAACAAGCGCGAAGCGAAAGAAATGGTCGAAATGTTTTTTGAAGAAATAAAAGGCTCCCTAGAACAAGGCGAGCAGGTAAAAATTTCCGGATTTGGAAAATTTGAACTGCGCGACAAAAGCAGTCGCCCAGGAAGAAACCCAAAAACCGGCGAAGAAATTCCCATAACCGCCCGGCGCGTGGTCACCTTTAGATCCGGCCAAAAACTAAAAGCCAGGGTGGAAGCGTATGCTGGAGCCGAGTAATAATAATGAATTGCCGGTCATACCGGCAAAACGCTATTTCACTATCGGTGAAGTCAGCGAGTTATGCGGCGTAAAACCCCATGTACTGCGCTACTGGGAGCAAGAATTTACCGAGCTTAGCCCGGTAAAAAGACGCGGTAACCGTCGTTATTATCAGCGTCATGACGTATTGATGATACGGCAAATAAGATCATTATTGTACGAGCAAGGCTACACCATTGGCGGCGCCAGAGCCCATTTAGGCAGCGATGGCGCCAAAGACGACTCAACCCGCACCAAGCAATTGATTCATCAAATGGTTGGTGAACTGGAAGAAATTTTGGAGTTGCTCAAGTAGATTTTCACATTTAATGCGGCGAAATGTAGTACACTAGCCGCATTGAATTATTAGGGATTGTGTTCACAATCCTTTCAGCTTTAAAGTCTTTATTTCACTGTCGGGGCGTAGCGCAGCTTGGTAGCGCACTTGTCTGGGGGACAAGGGGTCGTAGGTTCAAATCCTATCGTCCCGACCAATGAAATCAAAGGGTTATAAAATATAGAATTTGGTAAAAAGAGGAAATGGCGGTTCCGGGTACTCATCCAGGTACACTTTGAAAGGTTATTGAGTATCTGAAGTTTCCCAGTTTTTAGGGGGGTATCCGGGCATGTAGGGGTATATTTGATGGGGTTTGCTACATTTGGCGCAAACCCCATCAAAAATAGCCGCAACCCAATAGATACAGCAACTATACTTTTCAATTTCTGGGAA
>JAUXXQ010000049.1 GCA_030684815.1 Methylobacter sp.
ACACGAACCAAGCCACGCCTTATCAGGTGTCACAAGATTTTTGCAAAGAATCGGTAAAAGGCCATCGCTTTAATCCTTATTTGCATAAAAAAACTTACGCCATCAACCAACAAACCAATCAAACCAACCAAACCAACCAAACCAACCAAATCAACCAAATCAACCAAATCAACGAAAACGAACAACCGCCTATTATTCTAGGGAGCAATAAATCATGAGTGCATTAGACAGCAAAGGCGCTAAATGGCGTGACTGGATCATCGACAATATAGACCGGGGTTGTACCAAAGAATCTATGCTGTCCAAAATGTTGAATACATGGGAAGAATCGCAAGCCTTAATGGCCTTGGGTGAAGCGTTCTATTTTTTGGAAAATCCCGCATTAAACCGCCCCTTGATTAATGTTACAAACAATCAAATTGATTTAGGCGACATTACCGCGAAAGTCGCTTTTTCGTTGAAAAGTCCTCATATTGTCTTAGTTGATAACGTCTTTACAGATTTGGAATGTCATAACTTAATAGCCGATGCCAAACAAAAGGGCTTGATTGATTCCCGCGTCGTTGATCGTGAAACCGGCGACTTTGTCCCGCACCAAGCGCGCACGAGTTCCGGTATATTCTTTCGCCGTGAGGAAAACCATTTCGCTTCACTTCTTTCGAGCCGATTAGCTCAACTCAACCAATGGCCGCTTGATTATGCTGAGGGTATCCAAGTTCTTCAATACGAACCCGGTCAAGAATACCGTCCGCATCTTGACTGGTTTGATGCGTCGATACCCGGAAGCGCGAAACAGCTAAAAAGGGGAGGGCAACGGGTAGGGACATTCGTTGTTTATTTGACTGATGTTGAGGCAGGCGGTAGCACCATCTTTCCCAACTTGGGCATTGAAGTTTATCCGCGTAAAGGCTCCGCCGTTTACTTTTCTAACATAAACGAAGCCGGTCAACCGTGCCGGGATACGCTGCATGGCGGCTCTCCAGTGATAACCGGGACTAAGGTTGTGGCCACGTATTGGCAACGTGAACGCTTTTATTGATTCATTGGCCAATGGCCAAACGGATTTTATTTTTATCTGTGAAAATAATTCTACAGTCTTTCTGTGTAAATAATTCTACACGAACGAAAAATAATAACCGTTACGGTCGCTAAGGTTATTCCTTTTACTAGCTTGACCACTACACGCGCCGTAAGCGCGACTTCATGCGCTCGTGAATCTCACAATATAACGCAATGATGAGAGCGCTCGGCTTGCCGATTAAACTATTAAAAAAAGTGGCGCATCGCGCCCATGCTTCGCGTGTTTGGATGGCTGATTAGCGTGATTACGATAATATAACGCTATGCCGATTTAACGAAACTGCCATCCATACACCTATTCAACTGCTTTAAAATCAACAACATGCAACAGTCGCCAGCGAAGCAGGCAGCGTCGATGATATAAGCCTATTTCCGTCACGCATAACGAAAAAACAGACCCCAAAAATAACCGGTTAAAAACTTCGCATAATGTATATTATGTAAAATAGACAATGTGGGCATTTTAGGCGGCGTGCTAATTGCAGCGGGCTCGGTTTTAATAAACCGGAATCGAAAAAATGGCAGTCAAGAAAACAAGTTTTTACCACACCCGCAATAAGATAATGCCCAATGAACAACAAGCCGCCGATTTACTCGGCGTTGATGTGTCGGAAATCAAAAGGATGGACAAAGAAGGCGCTCCCATTATGGCAGAGCGCCTTTTGCTTTTATGGGATAAGAAAAATATCAACGCGCCCGGCTGGGATGGCTGGATTTTTAGCCGGGGTGCCCTGGTACATAAAAAAATACGCTGGAAACCGGAAAACTTGCTTAATGCCCGGCGTGAAGCTGAAAGAGTCACGAAATTAGAGGCAGAAATTCATCGACTATATAGCCTAGCCGGGCTATTCAAAATAACGCGAAAATTGTTAAAGCGTTAGCCAAAAATAAGCTTTCAAGTTATCCCCAATTTTTGGGGATAACCTTGTTAATTAACCTTTCACAAGCCACGAAAATAAAGCGATCAAGTCAGATTGAGAAAAAACGAATCAATCTATTTTTTATGTAACGCGTTACGGAAATTGGCTTATATCATCGACGCTGGCTGCTTCGCTGCCGACTATTCTATTTGTAAAGATTTAAAGCGGTTTGATAGGTGTGTGGATGGCGTAGCCGGGTCTGCAAATTACGTTACATAGTTATATTTCGTTAAATCAGCCATCCAAACACGCGATGTGTCCGCCTAAAGGCGGCTTATTTAGATGATTAATCGGCAAGCCGAGCGCACTCATAATTGAATTATATCATCGAAATCACCAGCGCATGAAGTCGCGCTTACGGCGCGGAATATTCACCAGGGCAATTCACCAGGGCAATTCACCAGGGCAAAGTAGCGTTATCCACGGTCAAGTAACAATCCCATGCCATTAATCTGGAAAAAATGTTTTATCAGTGAGTTGTTCTAAATTCCACGGGCACTGATTGGGGAAAATGTCCGGGCGCAAGCCAGTCTCATGAGCTGCCTTTAAAGCTGCGTATTCGTAAGCATCCGCCAAAATTGCAGCAATCTCAGACTTTAATCCAGGATTCTGTTTTAGAACTTTTTGGAACTTTAACCGCTGTTCAATAATGGTGTAACTCCAGCTATTACCACGCCTAGCCGGTTGATAATGCCATTTAAGCATGTGAAGCAGAAGAACAGACAGCCGACTTTCTAACGCGCGTTTTTCACTTCTGCCCATTGTTTCCACTTCCTCTATCAAATTATCTATATCCAGATCGGTTAACCGCCCTGCCCTCAGCAATGCCGCCTGTTCTTGAGTCCAACCGTAAAAATCCTGTTCGTAGTGAATCATAATTAACCCCTGTTTTTTTTAAGATCATGTGTAGTTTAAAGCGTTATACGGTTTTTGTCAAATTAATTATGATAATTATCATATTATCATAATATGATATTATCGTAATATGATAATTATCATAACTGTAATATGATAATTATGATAATAACGCTTGACGCATGGCCTTATATAAACGATAATAAACCTGTCATCAAACTTAATTGGAGCAAAAAACATGAACAACGTTAGCCAAATCAACAAAGCCAAAAGACTCAGTGAAGAAGAAGTACACGCAGCCGCAGAAGAACTAAAAGAATCAGGCATTCGACCAAGCAGCATAGAGGTTTATAAATTCCTTGGCCGGGGCTCATTAACAACTATTACCAATTTTTTAAAGACTTGGGATCAAGCAGATATACAAGCGGCCACCCTGCCCGCTTTGGCCATACTGCCGGATGCGCTAAAAAAAGCTACCGAACTCATGATTATTAAGGTTTGGACGGAATCGCAAGAACTGGCAGAACAAGAAATCAAAAGCCAACGTGATGCTTTGCACCAAGCTGAATTAAAAGCCGTTGAGAAAATAGCCGAAGCCGAAGCGTTTAGTGAAGAACAAAGCAAACAGATTGAGGCACTAGAAAACCAAATCGAAGCAATGCAAAAAGATCATGACGATCAAAAAACGGAATTTTTAAAAAAAATAGAAACAGAACATGAAGAAAAAAATCAAGCCATGATAAAAATAGCTGTGTACGAAGAAAAACTTCACGAAAAAGAAAAGCAATTTGATTTTGTTAATACGGCTTTAGTAGACCAACAAAAAACAAATCAATCACTCAACGAAGAAATAAAAAGGTTTGAACTAAAAGCAGAACAACTTGAATCAGAAAACAAATTATTAAAACAAGAAAAAGAAAAAACCTTAAAAAACAATGATAATTTAAAGGAAAAACTCAATGGACACGCAAATAAAATAAATTTATTAGAAAGTGATTTAGAGCAGGAAAAAATGCGCATTAATGTCGTTGTAGATGAAAACAGCCGATTGATTAAAGAAAACAGGTCATTAATCGAAAAAACAGCCATGTTAGACGGTCAGTTATCGGCATGGAAAGAGATCAAACCAAAAGAAAAAATAAAGGTCAAAGCAGAGCAATTATAAATAGTCAATTTGCGCTTGGCTTGCGCTCATTCTTCGCGCCGCGCCTGCGCTAAATTGACGTGCTGTTGATTAGTATCTTTTTCAATATCACCGTATTTAGAGCAGTCGCGTTGACTAATGAAATAAGGGGTATTAACCATTACGTTACATTTTTTAACAACATTGGATGCACACGATAGATTTAACGTTACATTGTCAGGAAAAACGAGTTTAAGCCAGCATAATTTAGAAACGGATACGCGAATACCAAGACGGGCTAAATCGGTAAATTTAACGCTCGATAAACCGTCTTGAGAATCGATTAAAAAAGCTAATTTTTGATGTTTAACGTCAGAAACATCTTGATAAGCGACTTGTATTATTTTGTAACCTAAGCGATCAAAAAAATAATTAATTTGCCTATCATGAGCATTATCAAGGTCATGAGTAGCAGACGAAACAGTATTTTGTACAAGACGAACACTATCAGTTTTTTGAAGAACTGGAGATTCCACAGGCTGAACCGCTTTAAGATTAGAAGGAGTGGAAGAACGGCCAAGCAGCAAATAGATAAAAACTCCGATACAACAAACGATAACAAATAATAGTAATTTAAGCTTCGGATCGCCAAAAATGCTCTGATCTGCGTTACTTTCGGTATGTTCGCCGGTGGCGGTGGATTGATAACATGCAAAGATTTTTTCATCAGCTTTATATTTCCTCGGTTTACCTACAATTTGATTCGCAAATTTCCCGGCGTTTTCAGCATCATGCTGGAATTCATACCAGGTGTTTTTGAAAAAAAGCGGCAATTTCCCGCCTAACGATTTATGACGGTATGCACATTCAGCAACTTCTCGAATCGGCGACTTGATTTTAGCAATATTAGGCGTAGATAAATGCACATCCCACTGAAAATGCCTTTGCATATCAAAAGCAGTAAATACATCCTCAGGCCGGTGAATAATATGACGCTCACCGGTATATTCGTCTTGAATTTCAATAGCAATAACTTCAACATCAAAACCAGGCGGAACAATCTTTTTATCAAGACTTTCTAATTTAAAGTCGCGGCGATCAGGATAAATACGCTGTCCTTCATCAATCAAAATCAATGCGCGAAGCGGTGCCCAATGAAACCAACCAGCCATCAACTGACGGCCCGCTTCAATTTCTGTACTAACAAAAATCAAATCAGCAGAATCAGGAAATTTAATATCTGGAAATTGATCTTGAACACGATCAATGCTTGTAAATCCACGAATGTTAGTGACAACGACGCGACCCTTTTCGAGCGCATCAACTGCAAAACGTTGGACTAAAGTAAAAGATTTAAAAGAGCCGGGGGGACCGTGATGGATTGATGTGGCCATTATTAAACACCTATAAATCTCATAATATATTTTGTAATACCAGCAGATATTAAAATATTTACAGCTTCCGGGACTCGAAAAAAAGTTAACATCGATAAAGTACGAGACTCTAAATGAGACCAAGCAAAATTTACATAAACACTGATATTTAAATCAGCTATTAATTGCTGCGCAACATCCCAAGCAAAAAATAAAAGCTTAACTTTAAGAGTCCAATAACCAAGAATTAACCATTGAATAAAAAATGAAGAAAATTGGGTTAATAAAATATATAAATCTATTGTAAAAAAATCATGAATTTCCTGACCAAGATTATTAATAGAATTAACAACATCAACGAATACAGACATAATTATAACAACATCAAAATAGCAAAAAGAGAAGCGCCGAAAATAACAGTATCAGCAACATAAGACAAAGGAACTGCAAATTTATTTAAATCAACAACGACAGGAACCCCTTTAATGACACCAAGATTAAATACGGGCAATTGAGAATTACCAACAAGATTAACATTAATAATCTGACGTAAATCTTGATTAATTTGAGCTATTTTATCGTTATATAGATCTTGATATTCATCAGCCAAATCATGAGGCACAGAAGAATCAAAACCTATAGCCGATCTAGAAATAACAGAAATTGCATTACCTTGTTTTAATTGTTTTACCTCATTTAATAATTGTTGTTGCGTTATTTCTTTCGCGCAATCAGGACAGCTAGACTCATCACCATGGGTAGGCGTTGGCTCAGGTGTGGGCGTGGGCGTAGGCGTAGGCGTAGGCGTAGGCGTTGGCCCAGGTGTCGGCGTGGGCGTAGGCGTGGGCGTAGGCGTGGGCGTTGGCTCAGGTGTCGGCGTGGGCGTAGGCGTGGGCGTTGGCTCAGGCGTAGGCGTGGGCGTGGGCGTTGGCTCAGGTGTCGGCGTGGGCGTGGGCGTAGGCGTAGGCGTAGGCGTGGGCGTTGGCTCAGGTGTCGGCGTAGGCGTGGGCGTGGGCGTTGGCTCAGGTGTCGGCGTGGGCGTAGGCGTAGGCGTAGGCGTAGGCTCAGGTGTCGGCGTAGGCGTGGGCGTGGGCGTTGGCTCAGGTGTCGGCGTGGGCGTGGGCGTAGGCGTAGGCGTAGGCGTAGGCGTAGGCGTAGGCGTGGGCGTTGGCTCAGGTGTCGGCGTAGGCGTGGGCGTGGGCGTTGGCTCAGGTGTCGGCGTGGGCGTAGGCGTTGGCTCAGGTGTCGGCGTAGGCGTAGGCGTTGGCTCAGGTGTCGGCGTGGGCGTAGGCGTTGGCTCAGGTGTCGGCGTAGGCGTAGGCGTTGGCTCAGGTGTCGGCGTAGGCGTAGGCGTTGGCTCAGGTGTCGGCGTGGGCGTGGGCGTTGGCTCAGGTGTCGGCGTGGGCTCTGGATCTGGCAACATCCCTTGATAACAAACGGAATTTTGATCTATACAAGATTCAAGGGGGGGACAATATTTTTTAGATTCATCAGCACAACCTTGAATGGTGCAAACGCCCAAAGGACATTCCTCTTCAACGCAAATTTTTTGTGTCAAATCAAAATATTGAGGTTCTGGACATACAGGAATTGCTGTACACGTACCGGAATTATCATACTGACCAGAAGGACAAGTTACAGGCGTGGGAGTAGGCGTTGGTTCAGGCGTGGGCGTGGGCGTGGGCGTTGGTTCAGGCGTGGGCGTAGGCGGATAATATATTTCATTATTTTGCGTACAGTTAGAAGTACCGCCAATTTTACAAGACGAACCAGACCAACCGCCCCAGGTTGGATCTGAATCATACGTTAATTGATACCATTTGCCATTTAAACACTGTACGCGAGTAGTGTCGCTAGGTGGATTTTCTCCACAATCCACTTCTGCATAAGATAAAGAAGAATAAGCCCACAACAAAGAGGTTAAAATTAATGGGGAGAAATCATTATTTTTAAAATTCTTTATCATTTCTGGTCAAATGTGGTGTGGGCTTATATTTTTTTTAAAAATTAGTTCCTGACTGAAAACCCACAAAAAAGGCAAACATAAAAGAAACTAAAAGGAGAACCGTTGTTATCACTTGCGAAGCATGGACACGATTAGACCAATACCGGTTAATACCGCGACCATTGTAATAACACCAGCGGCAGCAAGACCGAGATTAGCTTCGCCAGCGGCAAAAGCGCTGGTAATGGTAGCACCAACATCAGCACTAGAAGCACCGGTATAACCCAATGTAGAAGCAGCTACCAATGAAGACGAGCGAAAAAATTTTTTAGTTCTTGGAAACATGATAAATCCTCAATAATTAAAAATAATAAACCGTCAAAATTTAAACCATGGTTTAGTCAGGTTTCGGCCCCATCAGCATCTTTGCAATAAGGCCGGTTGATAAACCCAAAGCAAAAACAACAAGCGTTGCACTTGTTAAATATACAAATAGGTCTGCATCAAATTGAAAATAAGTATCGAGCAGGGCTTTTAAATTAGCCAAATCGGAAACGGGAATAATAGGAATCTCAGTAATGAGATCAGTAGAAGTACAAATTGAAGAATCGTTAGCATAAACAGGCACCACATAAGGCGGTAAGTTACTAACTGAATTAGATATGCAAAGAACAGACATGATTAAAACCCTAATCTGGCATATTTGCTATACAAATAGAAAAACCACTATCATCAAGCTTCTTAAAAATATCAGTTAATGTATATGTGTTAATCATCATCGAAAATACAGCACCCAACAAAAAAGGAATTGATGAATTAATTAATAAAAGCTTTATTAATGCGAATAATCGACGGCGATCTGAAAAAGTCATAATTAAAACTATTTAGCGCGTGAAGAGGAAAACAAAGGAGCCGCCCCTTTTGAATCGTCAATAACCTCTGATACAGCAGGCATTGAAACGGCAGCGGATAAATCAACGGTTTTAGATACAGCAACGGCAGCCGCAGGACGAACAACAAAAAATTCTTCCTCAGATTGTGGAATGGACAAGATAAAACGCCCGTCCATCATCATTTCACGACCGGGGAGCGAAAGAACCGCACCAACGTTATTTTTGATAGTTGAAATTTGTTCGGCATCGCAATTTTTAAGGTTAACGAGATGCATACGCGGTTTAAGTTCACGAACGCGCGCACGGATACGCGGCTGGCGTGAAGTTGGGTCAATGTCTTCTAAAACTTCTAAAACTTCTAAATTTAAAGCCATTTTTTTATTTCCTTAGGCAACGAGCCTTAATTGTGGTTTAGGTGGGGTGATGGTTAATGTAGGTACTTCGGGATGACGATACCAAGACGGCGGCTGGGTAATATTGACCTCTATGATTTGAGATGCTTTCAGACGTAGCGGGGCGCGGGTAATGTCGAGTTTTTGACTGATGTCGATACCAAGCTTTAATAAACGAGATTTATGCTCCCTATACTGGCTTTTTGTTTTATCCATATATTCGCCATGCAACCACATGCTGTAATACATCTGAGTTGAGTTAGCCGATTGACGACTTTTACAAATTTTTTCATTTAATAATTGGTCTGCGATAGTTTCATATTTCATATTGGACACCTCCAAGCGTTTCCTAAGTTCAGTGATCACCTGCAATTCTTGATTAAATGCGTTCTGTTCGAACAGCCCGTAGGCAAAAAGATCGTGCCGGTGTAAGTATTCGCGTTTAAAACTGTGTTCTTCCCGTATAACTCCATTGGTAACGGTAAACTGCAATAGATCATCAAAATATTGAAAATCATCGTCGGTAGCATCACGGCAAAGTTTGCGCTGATTGCGTAACAGATCGGCGGTTTTGGTGTAAACCTTGATGTAACGATAAGTAGAGCCTTTCTTTTGTACGTTGGCGCCGTACCATTCAACGGTGTTTTCATCCGGGTACAAAAAAGGGGAAACCGACCGGCCTATTGATTGCGTCGACAATGCTTTTAAAAAAGGCCGCTCGTTTCCAAGGCCGGTCGACAAATTACGCGTAAAATCGATATGTTTAATAATTGCGCCATCAGCGGTTTTATTAACGTGCTTACCATCCTTTCCCTGGTAATACAGATATTTTGTGCATTTGGTAAAACGTGGCAGCCCCAAGCCATCCAAAATATTGTTGTAGACGGCAATACAATCGTCCAAAGTAGCAAGACCATACAAATTATCAATACGACCCCAGCGGCTGGGATTACCGTAAACTTCAACTTTTGAACCGTCACAACGGATAATCAAAGCGCTGGAGTAGGAGCCTTCAAGTTTCAAATGGGTTAAAAGTTCGGTGGTTTCGCCGGTTTTCAAATCAACACGAAAAAGTTTCTCCCGGCCAACTTCGGGCAAAAGACCATCAACTAAATTGTGATTCTGGACAATATTCAATTTGTCAATAAAAAAACCGTTCATCATCATTTACCGCGCTAAAAAATCAGAACGATTTATGCGTGTTTTTGCCGGACGTCCGGCGATAGTTTGGGTGTTACAGAGACCCAAACTTTTCACGGTTTCAGCGTTATCAAGGGCTAAGGCCAAAAAATACAAATTAACTGCTTTTTTTACATCAACGACCGGCAATGATTGCCGGTTTTCTTCAATAAAATGACTTTCGCGGCTTCCGTCGCCCTCTGCAAGTTCGACTTCAGCCGCGTTTGATGATCTTATTTCTAAATCAATTTTCAATTGGCGCTCGAAACGGTCAAAAGCAGAATAATTTTTATCAGTCGGCTTTGGCGTAAAAAAATCATCTAACGGCAGATCTGGGACGTAAAGCAACGAACACGTAGACCGAGGCAACGAATCAATACGCTGTCTGCCCCAATCGACATTGGCGTAATAATTCATTTCAAGCGGTTCAAGATGTGACTTATCCGCTGTTCTGATTGATTCGGCGGTACATTGGCGCATACGTTCGACAGTCATAAAGTGCCACCCTGCCCCACTACTGCGGAGGACTGGACAGAGTGGCGGCGAACGTCCCCCGATTTAGATAAATCTAAAAATTTGTTGAGCAGATCGATATAGCTGTTTGATATGACAATGCGGAACTCGTCAGTTTGTGGCTTTTCGTGAATTGAGCTAACAATTTCAGTCAGTAACGAGATTAAGAGCATTTGCTCAAAATCAGTGAAACTGGCCGTGTTTAATGGCTGTTGGATTTGCATAGGTTCGCCTCTATGGTTGAAATAGGTTCTATCTGTGAGAACCGTTCGCGCATATAGAACCATTGAATTAAAACAGTGTCAAGAATATAGTTCTCATAACGTAAACCAAGGGAAAAACGAAATGAAAACAATAAACGACTATTTTGATGATTTAAAAAAAATAACTGGTAGCGACTACGCAACCGCTAAAAAACTAAAAATCGGAAAATCATCACTTTCAACAATCAGAAGCCGCGGACAAATGGCAGACGAAACTGCGTTAAAAGTTGCTGATTTATTGCAAATTGACAGAACGGAAGTATTAATTGCGGCAGCAATGGCCAGAAGTGAGGGCGAAGTAAAAAACGCATGGGAAGACGTGTCAAAGCGCGTTTACAAGGGAGTAATGCTAGGGGGAGTCGTTGCGCTCGGTTCGGTGGGTCTAGCCCATACTATGGCGGCAGAAATGATTAATGGCGTACACTGTATATTATGTTAAATTAAAGTTATGCCTTAAAATTACCAATTATGGCTGGTTAAAATAATCATACCCCCCTTTTCAATTCGCTAATCTATCGTCTCAATCCACCGGCAACGTTCATTGACAATCTGGGCGGTATTTTTGTTGCCAATGCCTTTGGCAATCAACGCGACAACGCGGTCATCGGTATCGTAACCGACATGGGCATCAAGCGGGTTGGCGAGCTTGCCCAAACCGAACGCATCAAAAATGGTCGCCACATTGATGTTGATATTGGTGACATCAATGCACAGCCTTGAATCGATGTACTTTTCGACAAAGCCATGTGGAATCGCGTAACTTAACAGATCATTAGGATCGCTGAAGGCTATGATGGGTGTTTTGGCCAGCATGCGTTGGTTATATTTTTCACCGTCCGGCTGGCAATACGCGGCTTTTTGGTTGCCGACATCCGGCAATTTGCGGCCTAATTGCAACATGGGCAATTGGTTGGACATCATATAAATGGGGATTTCTTTATTCTTCAAGGCATTGCCGAATTCAGCATTGCGTTTATCGACCAAAGAAGCAATACGCTGCATCCCATCAATAGTGATACGGCTGCCCAAACTATGCGAAATAAAGGCGTATTGATCAATATGGATGTTAGCTGCTGAACTACTATCATTAAATGAGCAGGCTTGCTGCGCATTATTAGGCAAATCATCCCAATTGCTTTTAGTCATCCAGCAGAATGATTGGCCAAATGAAACCAATATGTCTTCCCTGCTCTCGCCCAGATAGATAATGGGGTCAGGGCTGGTGTCGTTAGAAAACCTTTTCATGATGTTGTTGACTTCGGCCCTGCGGAATGAATATTCCCCCGAATTATCATAAGCAAGCACTTCTTTTTGCTTGGCGGTAATTGTCGACCAGGTCAATTCGTAAAGCAGCAATTCCTTGCTCCTGTCTTTGCTCAACCATCGGGTAATCCGTAAATTGCCCAAATTCTTGCTGTTGTCGAATCGGCTGGTCAATGTGATATTTTTGTGCTGGCTCGACATCACCGGCAAATCAAGCTCTTTAGTCAATTTTTCCACAAATTGCGTCGAATATCCCGGCAAACGGTCACCCACGCCATGCACCATCAACACCTTCATTCTGCCCGGCTTATTGCCCAAAAATGGTGAAAGCCCGTGAAAGGGTTTACCCCATATCTCGCAAATACGGGTATCATCCGACTGCTGTTTTTCCAAATAAGCTTCAACCATGCCCTTGCCGAAACTGGCGCAGCCGCCGAGTTGGGCAGCCATGATAAACGGTAACAAATATTTCATGGCATCAACTTATAAAGCAGGTTTTTGCGCAGTCACCAAGGCGTTGACGGCCAGCCTATGGCTTAAGTTAATGGCTGAAAAACCAGCATCATGGAGTTGTTTTAACGCGGCCGATTCGCGCATGATATGGTTTTCCGATTCATCAGAAAACAAATGCACTATCCAATGTTCGAGCACATCCGGCTTGTTAATCTGTGTTAATACCTTGAAATAACCGCTGATTTCATCCTGAATAGTCCGTGTATGCAGGGAAATGTCGTCCAACGCGTAACGGTCGCCGTTAATGAATTGGCCGCCGGGTTTCAATACCCTAAAAAGGCCCTCGATGACCTCGCTGCGGTAGCTGTCGAGAAAATTGTGCAAAGTGTAGGCGCTAGCGACAATATCAACACTGCCGCTACCAAGGTTATTTAATGCGGTCAGCGCATCATCTCCGCAAAAAGTCAGCTTTCCGTCTGCCACCCATTGTTTCAGGTTTTTCTTGGCCTGCTCCTGCATGACCGGCTCGTTGTCAATGCTTAGAATATTCAGCTTATCCGATGCCGTTAACAGCGCCAAAGTGGTGATGCCGGTACCGCCGCCGAGTTCCACAACGGTTAGGTTTGCCTTTGCTTGTTCGGCATATTCAGCAACAGCGCCACCTACCAGACGGCTCATTTGCGTTGCCGACGGGCAAATTAAATTGAGCAGCTCGTAATCCTTGCCGATAACGCCGGAAAATAGCGCGTCGTATTTTAGTTGCTCGGTCATACTGATTTTGCCTGTTGTTTACGCTCGAACGCGGCCAATTGTTCAGACGTTGCCTCGGTTTGATATTTGTCTTTCCATTGGTTATAAGGCATACCGTAAATAATTTCCCTGGCCTGTTCGTAATCCATAGCAACGCCCTGCTCTACCGCCTCCGCCAGATACCATTTAGCCAGACAGTTCCGGCAAAAATCGGCCAACAGCATTAAATCAATGTTCTGAACGTCGGTATTTTTTTGTAAATGACTGACCAAGCGCCTGAATGCGGCGGCCTCCAATTCTATCTGCGTGTTTTTGTCCACAAATATGCTCCAAAAAATAATCAATATTCTAGCAGAAACAGCAAGTCAAGCATGTATCCGATAGTGGTCGAGTCGCCCGAGGGAACTTCCCCCTCAGGCGCTCACAGAACCGTACGTGAGACTCTCGCCTCATACGGCTCTTCATGTCCCTTGCAAATTACCAAGTTTGCGTAAATCTTAAGTTCCTCCCATTTCTGGTTGACCA
>JAUXXQ010000051.1 GCA_030684815.1 Methylobacter sp.
GCCCAGTTCGACTGATTAACGGCTCCAGCCAATCAGGGTTTGCGCCTGTCGCGGATTACGGCCACAATACTTGAGTGCCATCTCGGCTTGAAACGCCCGCCTGGCGGCAAGCCCCATTTTTGAAGCGGCCTGTTTCAAATCAGAGAAGTGGCTCTCGTTAATAGATTGTCGCTCGGCTTGGACAAAATACGCTGCTGTTGTCATCTCTGTTTTTTGTAGGGTTGGAATAGGTGCTTATTTTACTCATTTTTTGGTATCTTGGTTTACGGAAAAGGCCTAATACCATCTTCCCCGAGTACGGACACTTCTTCAACCGTATCTTCACCGTGCAATACACGGGCATCAATAGACTGAATGTGGGCTACCGTATCAGGCGGAAAGAACCCTAAATCGTCCTTGCCTTGCAGTGTTTCCAGCGTACAGCCAAATAACTCCAGCGTTGCCCGGTTGGCGTAAACATAACGGCCCTGCTTGTCCTTCATGTAGATATACGAAGGGATATGGTCGAGCGCTATACTGAAGCGTTCAATACGCGCACCGGCATCGGCTTCCAGTTGTTTGAACTTATGCTGCCAGCGATGGTAAAGACAAAGCCCGCTTATGGAAAACACCACAAACACGCCATAGAAACTCAGCTGCACTAAAACATCGCGCCGCCAAAACCGGAAAACCGCATCCGGGTCACGGCTAACTGCAACCATCAATGGCTTGTCTATTTTAAGCTGGACAGGATTAACCGTACGCTGCGCCATCATGCACATTTCACCGGTCGCAGGCACAGTCCCGGTCATCGTGGTCATCATCTTCCCGCTGTCACGGTGCTGTGTAAAAAAAGAACCGGGCTGCGCCAAATCCATGCCCTCAAGGCCTTTTCGTTCCGGCATCATCAAAAACAGCACACCGTCACCGTGAACAATGGCATCCCACATATCCGGCGCATACAACACGGAATTCATCAAAGTCTTGAAATATTCAGGGTCAAGCGTTGCACTGACAATCCCGGAAAACTCACCCCGCGCACCTGGTATCATCCGGCTGACATTAATGCCAAATGTACCCAATAAGGTCGAGAAGGGTTCCGATATATAAAGGGTGTCCACATCAGGCTGCTGCTTAACCGCATTAAAATAATCCCGATAGCTTAAATTCTTGCCTTCCATTTCTGGATGGTTTGAGCTGATTACCGTGCCTTCCGCATTGAACACACTGATAGTCCTGACGCCTGGCATGGCGTTAGTGACTGTCGCCATCATAAGCTTAACATCCGCCTCGCCGGGCAGATCATGCCAATGGGAAAATCCATCACGGATATCCAGCAATGCCAAATTAATGCTGTTTAGCTGAAGTTCCATATTTTCAGCGATGACCTTGGCCTGGGTTGCAAGCCGTGTTGATTCACGCTCGCCAGTCCGGCCGTATTCGATATAAATATTGGCCGCCATCATTGCACCGATGCCCAGCAAACCTAAAATCAGCACCACCCAATCGAAACGAAAAAATCTGGCTATCACTTTATCCGAGCGGCTTAGCGCCTCCGTTTTTTTCTTCTTATTCAAAACCATTGGCTCCCATCCGCTTGAGAAACTGGCTACGGCCCTATACAGCAAAACATTCGTAGCGTCGGTTATTCCACTCACCCAGCGATTATACTGCAAGCGAATTCGTATCATAAGTGCATAACCCGATTAGCGAGACGGGATGCGGCCAGCAATTTTTAATTTGAAAATAATATTTTATTATTCAATTTTATCAGTATGATTACTTATAAGTAATCATACTGATAACAATAATCTAAAAGTAATCTAATAATAGCTCCGCGTTGTTGATAATGTATTTGCCTAAATAGGTGATATTACTCATAGCGTTTATACCAATATGAAACAGTTAAACAATAGCCAGAAATAACACCTCAGTATTAACAAGATTAAATACATTCTTAAGAGGCATCCCTAATGATAAAGAAAATTACTTA
The DNA here is from genome assembly GCA_030684815.1 of Methylobacter sp. GTDB lineage: Bacteria > Pseudomonadota > Gammaproteobacteria > Methylococcales > Methylomonadaceae > Methylobacter_A. Next base: position 1,973 of record JAUXXQ010000051.1, read on the forward strand.
TATAGTAGTATTACCTGTCTGCATGAGCTTATCAATTGCAATGGCTGAATCAAATCCGCTATTACTTTCATCCGATCAAATGGATCAGGTAACTGCCGGATTAAGTTCCACTGTCGATGCTGGAGCAATAGCTTTTTCTGATTATCTTGCATTCACCAGAGTTGGTGTCGTATCGACAACACAAACATCCAGTAATGGAAATGCAGGGCTCCCAAGCGGAGCTACTGTAGCGGGCGGACAAACCCAAGCCGTTGCGGTGGGGCCAGGCGCCACAACAGCCACTGATGTAGCCCCCACAACAGACTTTTCCGGTTCCAACACCTATTCCCAACAGCATAACGCCTATATGGCAGGGCCACTTGGCGAGATAAACGCAGCCGCTGTCATTGCTGTTAGCGTGCCAACCCTTAATCCGTTTTTTTAAGGCAGCACACTAAAACTAAATTATCGACCTTAGTTCGATAAAAAAGATTTAGACCGTTTCTTTGCAGCATAAAAAAACGGGCTAAAGGCCTCTTAAGCTTTTTACAGCTTAAGATATTTGTGAGTCATTTAATGAGGAATTTTACTATGAAAATCATGAAATCAATTGTTGCGAGTGTACTTGTTATTGGTATGGGTTCAGCGTTTGCAGCTGAACCAGTAGCATTAACCGAAACACAAATGGATAACGTTACTGCCGGGGGCAGTGCAGTCGCTACCGCATTAGGCAGCGCATTCGGTTTGTTTAGTGCAGCAACACTTACCTCAGCGACCACCTCGGTTTCTGTCCTCGCGGTATTGCCAACTCAAGGTGGGCAGATTACTCAAGACTGGACACAGTCACAGTCCATTTCATCAGGTTTTGCGTTCTAACAACTCATTCAAATACAGTTTAATTGTAACGAATGATATTTAATATTTTGGAGAATATAACATGAAAAAAATAACTTATGTATTAGCGGGCGCTTCATTATTGGCAATTGCAGGCGCTGCAAGCGCAGAACCTGTGACTTTATCTGCTGCTGAAATGGATAATGTTAGTGCTGGCACGTACGTGTACTCGGGCGTAGGACTTGCGCTTGCCGGTTCAGGTGCAATGTCTAATTTGCTAGGGCTGACCGGTTCAGCAACCGCAGTTGATGTGCAGCCTGTAGCGGGATATGTTTTCGCAGGTGGGACGAGTGGAGCGCTTGCCGTTTCCACTTATAACCCAGCAAATGGTGCAGTTAATGGTGCCTATGCCGCAAGCGCCGCAAGTGCCGCATCTTCATTATTTTAAATTGAAGAAAAAGCAGGAAATGCCCCTTTCCGCGAAAGAATGGGGGGCAAGTCCCGCTTAATAGAGCACGACTGTTAGGTTACGCTCTGCGCTAAATGATAGTGCAGAGCGTTTCCTTTTTCAATGAAAAAACATTGAAAAAGGAAACGCTAAAAATAATGGCCAGTAGAACACTCAGAATTGGCCATCCATTTGTCAGCGGAGATGAAAATGATTCTATATGCGCTTGACATCTTCCCCAGCTAAAGCAAGGAGATTCCTTAGTGCAGCCCTTCATGCCCGAAGGGGACGACTCTGAAAATCGTCTTACTTCACGCCATCTCAGTGTGAACCTGATGGCAGGAGATACGCAGCAACAGCGTACCCAACGGAGAAAACAATAGATGAACAAGCAAAATAAATCAAGAGCATCCTTACATCCCCGACCTAAAGGAAGGGGCTTTACGGACTTTTTTGGTAAACCAAATAATTGCTGCTCGCCCACATTACCCATCATGCCGACATTGAAGCGATTGCGCCCAAAATTAATTGATTCTATAGCCACTTATATAGGCAACCAGATAAAAACCATACATCAATGGCGTTGGTCAGGTGCAGCAATCAAGTGCCCATACCTATTGGCATTGCTGGCACTCAGTTTTTCGAGTTTCGCGGAAACACGTTCCGTTAAATCGCTTTTTGAAATGCGCCGAGAAAATGTCGTGGTGCAACAATGGGACTTAAGCTGCGGGGCAGCGGCATTGACCACACTGCTTAATTATCAACATGATGACTTAGTAACAGAAAAAGAGGTGGCAAATGCCCTAATGAGCCGTTCTGAATATATTAAATTTCCAGGTTTGGTAACCCTTAGACAGGGTTTTTCCTTGTTGGATCTTAAACGTTATGTGGATACCCGTGGTTATAAAGGCATTGGTTACGGCAAATTAAGCTTTGATGACCTTATCAAAAAGGCGCCCATCATCGTTCCTGTCAATATCCATGGTTACAACCATTTTGTTATCTTTCGCGGTATGCGCGGCAACCGAGTATTGCTGGCAGACCCCGCATGGGGCAATCGAACCATGCTGACTGAACTGTTTGAGCAAATAAGAATCGACTTTCCGCAAATAGGCAAAGTCGGCTTTGTCATCTCCCGGCTTGATGGCATTGAACCGCTTAATCGCTTAGCGCCAAACGCCGGTGACTTCGTTATGATTCGATAGGTGAATTATGATAATAAATAAAATGAATGCCATAAAATATCCTATTGCCCCCTGGAAAACATCACCCAGATTTATATTGATGCTGGGTACGGGCGTCATTATGTCTGGTTGCGCCTCAGTTCAAGGGTCAGACAAGACAGCAGAGAATCACTTTATGCAAAAACTTGATGAACGCGATAAGCTGATCGCTGACCTCCAGCATAGGGTGCAGCAATTGGAAGGCCATAACGCAACCCAGGCACAACTCAATAAAACAACGAATACCGGCGCTGTTGCCGCACCAAGCCCAAGTGAAAAAATCACCACGACTCAGCATATTAGTCAACCGCCGCCTCAGAAAAAACCAACACCGGCAGCGCCGGGCAAACCCGGAGCCGGTAGTTTTGAAGTCGATGAAGACGCGGCCCAGCGCGCATTAGAGCGCACCCTGGTACAAACAGGGGCGTTGCTATTACCCTATGGGCAAGCAGAAATTCAACCTTATGCCACCTATTTAAGGCAAGAAGCAAAACAGCCATTCCTTTTCACCAGCAACAACAACTTACAAACAGCAAACGCAACTATTCGCCGGAACGAATTTGATATGGGCGCAAATTTTTTAGTGGGCCTGCCTTTCGAATCGCAGGCGGAAATTCGGATCCCTTATCAGGTTATTAATCAATCAGTGGTTATGCCCGATAATTTTGACACCAAAGAAACCAGCAATACCGGCAACGCCCTCGGCGACATCAGTGTTGGGGTCGCTAAAACAGTGGTGCATGAAAGCAATTGGATTCCTGATTTGGTCGCCAGACTAACCTGGAATACGCCAAGCGGAAGCGTTACCAACAATAATGTTGCAATGGGCGGTGGATTTAATAGTTTTAGCGCGTCAATGACTGCACTAAAACGCCAGGATCCGCTTGCCTTTACCGGCAGAATCGGCTACCAAAAAACCTTGGAGAAAGATGGCATTGAGCCCGGCGATCAACTGAGTTTATCAGTTGGCGCCACATTGGCCGCAAGTCCGCAAACCTCGTTAAGTATTGGACTGCAACAAACCTACGCGTTCGAAACCAAAATCAACAATGCCAATATCCAAGGCAGCGATAACCTTTCAAGTTATTTTACTATAGGTGCTTCATCTACTATCGGCCGTAACTTATTCTTTTCTATTTTGGGCGGTATTGGATTAACCGAATCGTCACCTGATTATTTTATTAATATAACCATTCCATTTAGATTTGACTTGCCTTACAAATAATTAATTTAAAAAATAGTTTAATTAAATTATCGTAATAATATTTTTTATTACTTGTTTATTAAAAATAATTAAACTATTTGAAATATTCCATCGAAAAATTTAACTTTAATAAGGGGTAAAATATCATGCGCATAATCTGGCTCATCTTGGTTACATTTGTTACCGCAAATAATTCAGCATACGCCGTAACACCCACATCACCATCCGAATCCGCAGCACCAATAATTTTAAATGAGGCCATGCTGGATTCTGTTACCGCCGGCGCCATTTCATCAACAACAATAACTAATGCGGCCGCTACCGGCCTAACTTATGCCAAAACAAACACCGAGGTAATGACTTATGCTAAAGCGAAGCCCGGAAATTTGGTTACCGGGGGAAAAGGAGTGGCAACTGCCCACGGTGACCTGCTGGCCGTTACTCAGGGCTTAAGTATTTCTAATACCGATACAGTCGCAGTTAGCGTCCAGGGCACTGCCATAGCTATGGGTGAGGATGCTTATGCCTATACGTCTGTTTTTACCAAAGCAATCAGTACGCGCCATGTTGACATCGCTATTGGGCGGGTCCGTTCAGTCGCCTGTTGCGGAGCAGATAGCTATACTGATGTTCAGGCATCGACGATGACAAACCAAGACTCCAGCATCAGCCATATCCAAACTAATCAAATAAATACCCCGCGATTATCGATTTCATCAGGTACTGCAATTATTTTATCCATAAACAACCGTTAATCACGTTAACGGATCAGGTCATCGTACCCTGACAATTGGCCTCCTCCCCAGCTAAAGAAAGGGGAGGATAGCGCCAATCTCACCCAGCAGTTATGCAGCCGTCTGCCAGCAAAAAAAGGGCTTAATAATAGCTGGCCGCCTACTTAAAAACGCCCCCTAACCCGATGAACTCAGTTAATTAGCCCACAGCTTACCGCCCCCTTATTCTGCAACAACTCAGGACGCCAGTGCGCAATCGCCCAAGCGAGCAAGTCACCGACAGAAGCCCGTTTTAATTCAACTGGCGGGGTTTGCCTTAATAAAACCAATAAGCCAAACAAGACCTGTTCAGGCGCGGCCAAGTCAACCGCCGTTGCCTGCGTCTGCTTACTGAGCTTAAAGCCCTGCCCATCAACAATAACCGGGACATGCATGTAGCCCGGCGTCGCTAATCCCAGCAATTGCTGCAAAAAAATCTGCTTAGGTGTCGCCTCCAGCAAATCGAAACCGCGCACGATATGGTTCACCTGTTGCAGCTCATCATCAATGACCACGGCAAATTGATAGGCAATAATGCCGTCTTTGCGCTTGATGATAAAATCGCCGTCCTGTTCGGCAAGCTGATGCGTCATCAAACCTTGCAGTTCATCGTGAAAACTAATGCTACGGCTATCGGTTTTAATGCGCAACGCATAAGGCTGATGTGGAATTGTTTCACGATGTCGGCAAATGCCGGGGTAAACATCGGGCAGGGTATTTTCCCTAGCGTTTTCTGTCAGCTCTTTTCGGCTACAAGTACAGGGATAAATTAATTGATGGCCTTGCAGGTCGCTAATAATGTCGTCATAGCGGTCACCATGTCGGCTTTGATAAGCAACTTCGCCGTCCCAATGCAGGCCGAAACTATCCAACGTTGTTAGGATAGCATCAGCTGCGCCTTTAACATTTCTGGGTGTGTCGAGATCGTCAATGCGTAGCCGCCATTGACCTTGTTGTGAACGGGCTTGAAGAAAACCAGCGAGAGCCGTATACAGGGAACCAAGATGTAAAGGGCCGGTGGGCGAAGGTGCAAACCGGCCAATAATAGGTTGTTTATCCAGAATTAACCCATTTGTTTTTCACGGATTTCATCGAGTGTTTTGCAGTCGATGCACAAAGTTGCCGTAGGCCTTGCTTCCAATCGGCGTATGCCGATTTCAATGCCGCAAGATTCGCAAAATCCATAATCCCCGGATTCTATTTCTTTAAGGGCTTCATCAATTTTCTTGATTAAACGCCGTTCACGGTCACGGGTCCTTAATTCCAGACTGAATTCCGATTCCTGAGACGCCCGGTCATTAGGGTCAGGAAAAT
>JAUXXQ010000055.1 GCA_030684815.1 Methylobacter sp.
CGATGCTAAAAACACAACTTGAATATAAGTCGATAGCGACGCAAGGCGTGTTCATAGAAGTCAACGAAGCATACAGTACCCAAGCTTGTTCGTGTTGCGGGAGCATTTCCGCCAACAGTCCGAAAGGTAGGGCAGGACTTGGAATAAGAGAATGGGGGTGTCCTGACTGTGGGACATGGCACGATAGAGATATTAACGCCGCCAAAAACATTCTCCGATTGGGGCATCAATCGCTAGCGGTAGGAATCCCCGTCCTTTAGGGCGGGGAGGATGTCAAGCCAGCAGTTGCCGGATATGTTCGATTTCATCTTTGGCGGCATCCAAAATATTGATGCTGTCGTCTGCGTCCAAATGCACGGCCAGTTTTTTATAAGCGGGCAGGGTATCTATTTTAGGTATTTTTTTGATGTCCACTTTGCCGATGAAGCTGTGTAGCTGTGAAATCATCACAATATCCGAGTAACTGGGTGGGTTGTTGTCATTACGGAACCAATTTTCGGCATTAATCACCACATCTTCGAAATCTTCGGGAAAATCCCAGCGGCGGATAATTTGTGCGCCAATATCGGCGCGTAATTCCCGGACTGTTTCCAGCAAATCTTTAGGGTTGGCAATGATGGCAGGATGATTGTCGGCATAAGTCAAAATCGGCACGATACCGATGTCATGGATCAATCCTGCCAGCATGGCCCTATCCGGGTCGAATCCCGGGACTTTATGGGCAAAGACGGCGCTGATAGACGCAATGTAGCTGCTGTGGGCCCATAATTCGGTCATTTTTTGCCGGATAAGCGGCGATTTTGCATTAAATACCGACTTCATCGCCACGGCGGTAATAATATCTTGTGCTGACTTCAAACCCAGTCGGGTGAGTGCTTCCGGGCAACTTTCAATTTTTTTTCGCGCTGCATATAAAGGGCTGTTGGATATTTGTATCAGCCTGGCGGTGATCGCCGGGTCAATTTGCACAACCCGCGCTATTGATGCAATGCTCGAATTTTTGTCATTAATGGCGTGGCGAATTTTAAAAGACACATCAGGAATCGTAGGCAATGCCAAGTCATCGGATTGCATGTGCCGATAGCACTCCATTAATAGTTTGTTTTTAGCCAAACTTGTGGCGGTATGGGGGGTAGGTGTAGTTTGGCTCATATCATCTGGGTTTAATATTCAAACAAGCGGATAAAGTTTAGTTTAAAATCTACGCCTTCGTCGAACCAAATAGCCCTATCTTACTTTTTCCTGTAATGAACACAACACCCTCTGAAGTTTTAACGACGTTATCAACTATTCGCGATTATATCCGCTGGGCCGCCAGCCGGTTTACCGAGGCTGAACTGTGTTTCGGCCACGGTTCGGCAACGGCACTGGATGAAGCGGCAGCGCTGGTTTTACATACACTGCGCCAGCCTTACAATTTGGCCGATGCCTATCTGCAAAGCGTGTTGACGATGACTGAGCGTCAGGCGGTGGTTGATATGATAGACCGGCGCATTAACGAGCGCATTCCGGCCGCTTATCTGACCCATGAAGCCATTTTTGCCGGGTTGTCGTTTTATGTTGATGAGCGGGTGCTAGTGCCGAGATCGCCGATTGCCGAACTGATAGAACAGCGTTTTGCGCCGTGGGTGGAGGAAGAACAGGTCGAGCGGATTCTGGATTTATGCACCGGCAGCGCCTGCATTGCGATTGCCTGTGCTTATGCCTTTGCTGACGCTGATGTGGATGCGGTGGATTTGTCGGCCGATGCGCTGACCGTCGCCGAGCTGAATGTCGCCAAACATCAGCTGGACGATGTGGTGACGCTGTACCAGTCTGATTTGTTTAACGAATTACCCGTTGCGCGCTATGACATTATTGTCAGTAATCCGCCTTATGTGAGCCTTGAAGAATGGGGGCAGTTGCCTGCAGAATTTCGCGCCGAGCCGGATATGGGGTTTAAGGGCGGGCACACGGGACTGGATTTGGTGTTGCGTATTTTGGTCGATGCCAATCAGTATTTGGCCGAGCAGGGCATTTTGGTGGTGGAAGTCGGCAGCAGCGCGGAAACTTTGCAAAACGCCTTCCCCGACGTACCTTTTTTCTGGCTGGCCTTTGAACGCGGCGGCGATGGCGTATTTTTGCTGACGGCTGAGCAGGTCAGTCAATATCATGAACACTTTTTAGCGGCTTTATAACGATGTCTGGAAACTCAATAGGAAAATTATTTACCGTCACTTCATTTGGCGAAAGCCACGGTGCGGCGATTGGCTGTATCGTCGATGGCTGCCCTCCGGGTATGGCTTTGAGCGAAGCCGATTTGCAGGACGATTTGGATCGTCGTAAACCCGGCACATCGCGCTACACCACGCAGCGGCGTGAGGCTGATGAAGTCAGGATTTTGTCCGGCGTGTTCGAGGGTCTTACCACCGGCACGCCGATTGGGCTGTTGATTGAAAATACCGACCAGCGTTCTAAAGATTATTCCAATATCGTCGACACCTTCAGGCCCGGCCATGCGGATTACACCTATCAGCACAAATACGGCATCCGCGATTATCGTGGCGGCGGGCGTTCATCGGCGCGTGAAACCGCGATGCGCGTGGCGGCTGGCGGCATTGCCAAAAAATACTTGAAAGAACACGCGGGCATAGAAATACGCGGTTATCTGTCGCAGCTCGGGCCGATAAAAATCGACAAAGTCGACTGGGCCATCATCGACAGCAACCCTTTTTTCTGCCCCGATGCGGATAAGGTCGCCGAAATGGAAACTTATATGAACGCGCTGCGCAAAGAAGGCGAATCGATCGGCGCGAGGATTGAAGTGGTCGCAAACAACGTGCCGCCGGGTTTGGGCGAGCCGATTTTCGACCGGCTCGACGCCGATTTGGCTCATGCGCTGATGAGCATTAATGCAGTCAAAGGCGTGGAAATCGGCGACGGTTTCGCCTGCGTCGACAGCAAAGGCACACGGTTTCGCGATGAAATCACTCCGGACGGTTTTTTAAGCAATCATGCCGGTGGCATTTTAGGCGGCATTTCCAGCGGCCAGCAGGTGACTGCCAGCATCGCTTTAAAACCGACTTCGAGCCTGCATTTGCCGGGCAGAAGCATCAACCTGCAAGGCGAAGCGATTGAGGTGGTCACCAAAGGCCGCCATGATCCTTGCGTCGGCATCCGTGCCACGCCGATTGCCGAGGCAATGATGGCGATTGTGATTATGGATCATTTGTTGCGCCATCGCGGGCAAAATGCGGGTGTTGATTCGGGGTTGCCGGTTTTAAGATGAGTTTTATCGGAACAACAAAAGGGGAGGGAATATGGCACATTTAATTAAAATTGGGCATTCCCAATGTATCAGGGTTCCTCAAGCGTTGATTAAACAAGCTAATCTTCAAGATAAGGAGTTTGACATTCAGGTTGTCGATAATGGTTTGTTGATAACCCCGCTAAAACAGGTAAGAAAAGGCTGGGAAGAGCAGTTTAAACGTATTCCGGCGGCCAAAATTGAGCAAGATTTTAATCTAAGGCATAGTCCTCTTGATCATAGTGCAGAGCTTGCCACAGGCGAGGCTTGGGAGTGGTAGTAAAGCGGTTTGATGTTTATCTGGTCGAACTTGACCCTAGCATTGGCAGTGAAATCAAAAAAACAAGGCTCTGCATTATTGTTTCGTCCAATGAGATGAAAACTCTAAAAACAGTTTTAATCGCCCCCATGACAACTAAAGGATTTTATGCGCCATCAAGAGTTGAGCTTCAGTTTCAGGGCAAGACTGGCCTTGTTTTACTGGATCAATTGCGATCGGTCGACAAATCTAGGTTAGTTAGAAAACTAAGGGCTATAGACAGAAACACACAAAAATCGATTTCATCAATTCTGGTTGAAATGTTTGAGATGTAAGTTCAGAAAATCCAATCGATACAGCAACTTGTTAATTCACATGTCCATTCCCTACTGGCGCCTGTCAGGCTTTTACTTCTTTTATTTTGCCACGGTTGGGACTTTTATCCCTTACTGGAGCCTTTATCTAAAAGAAAGCGGATTTAATCCTGTTCAAATCGGCGAAATTTTTGCCCTGCTGGGCGGCACACGAATTATTGCGCCGATACTATGCGGCTGGATTGCCGATCATACCGGTAAAAACTTACGCATTATCCGCATAACGTCTTTTTTAACCGCTTTGTTCTTTGCCGGTTTTATTTTTATTCAGGGTTATTCCGGGTTCGCTTGGCTAACGGTTGCTTTTGGCATTTTTTGGAACTCCACGTTGCCGCAATTCGAAGCGGTCACTTTATACCATTTAAAGCATCAGGCACATCGTTACAGCCGGATACGGCTGTGGGGATCTATCGGTTTTATTGTTGCGGTACTGGGTGTAGGACGGTTATTGGATATCCTTTCGACCGATATGATTCCGGCCATGGTGACTTCATGGATGACATTGATATGGCTGGTCAGTTTGATAACACCCGCGACCAAGACAAGCCATCACGAGACGGACGGCGTCGGCATAAGGCAAATTATCAAAAGACCGGAAGTGCTGGCGTTTCTGCTGGTTAGCCTGTTGTTGCAGTTCGCCCATGCCCCGTATTACGTTTTTTATTCTATCTATCTGAAACATTATCAGTACTCGGCAAGCCTGACCGGATTGCTTTGGGCGCTGGGTGTTTTTGCCGAAATCGTTTTATTTATTTACATGCGCCGTGTGCTGAAACGCTTTTCCCTGCGCTCGATTTTATTGGTCAGCAGCCTGTTGTCGGTCATTCGCTGGTTGATGATTGGCTGGTGCATCGACTATTTTTGGGTCTTGGCCTTTGCCCAATTATTACATGCGGCAACGTTTGCCGGTGTGCATGTCGCCGCTATTCACTTAGTCCATCAGTATTTTGGCGACCGGCATCAGGGTAAAGGTCAAGCGCTCTACGCCAGTTTAGGTTTTGGCTTGGGCGGAATGCTGGGCAGCTACTACAGTGGTTATTATTGGGAGACTATGGGTGCAGAAATTGTCTATTCGATGGCGGCGTTATTTTGTAGCTTGGCTTTTGTCATTGCCTATGCTTGGGTAGGGCGGGAAAAAACCGTTTCTAGTGCGGCGTAAAGGTACGGGTTAAAATAATGCCGGGGTTGGCCTAACCGGTTTTGTCATTCTTTATAGGAAATCATGTGTTTGAAATTATAAAAAGCGGCGGCTGGCTGATGCTGCCCATCATACTGTG
>JAUXXQ010000058.1 GCA_030684815.1 Methylobacter sp.
CGCAAGGGTTGGGGTCAAAAACAAGCGCCTCAAAGCGGGTTGGGATGAAGATTACTTACTAAAAGTCGTTCTGGGAGGGGGCGCTGGGAGAAGTGAAAAAATAAGCCAATGATTTGGAAGAAATTTTTAATGCGATTGCCCTAGCCCCCCCCCCATTGTGACTCATTACATACTCAACAAATAAGGAGCGGCCGTGTTCACTAAAATAGCCTTCCCAATAACCAGCTTCTATTTCATGGAAAACCGCCCTGCTCCCCTGTTGGGAAATATCAGCCACGGCGGAGCTAGGCGTATCAATGACCGCACATGGCTTGCAATCGGCTTGGTGCTGTGCGCACACACCTGGCGCTGTTTGCTGCATTATTGCCACACTCGCAGCCTTTACCGATTGAAACAATGCCCGAACCCATGATGGTTAGCTTAATTAGTTCGCCGCAAGCAGCACCGCAAAAGCAGACATTACCCGCTACGCCGATAGAAAAAACGCAAAAGCCGATCAAGAAACCGGTCACTAAACCTGTTGTACCGGCCATAAAGCCGACCAGTCTGCCAATCACTCCGCCCGTGGAACAGACATCCATGCCTGCAACCCCGACAAGTGCCTCTGCTGCCGAACCGGAGGCGAAGCCGACGAACAGCAAGCCTGTCCTGAACGTAGCCGAAGGGGTCGCCGACACGCAGCCATATCAGTCGCCAAGCTTTAACGCCGCTTATTTAAATAACCCGACACCAAATTATCCATCAATCTCGCGGCGGCTGGGCGAACAAGGCTTGGTGTTGCTGCGCGTACAGGTAACAGCAGACGGTACCGCCAGCTCCGTAGAACTGCAAACCGGCAGCGGCTCAAGCCGACCTGCACAAAATTAGGAAGACAATATGAACGCCCAGACTACAAGCAAAGTGCTATTCGCTTTATCGCTATCCATCACTAAGCTTTGCGCGGCCGAAACCACACAGCTCAATCCCCATGAAACCAATAAATTAACCCCCGTTCAACAACTGGGCAAAGAAATTTTTTTTGATGAAAACTTGTCTTCCCCGCGAGGCCAATCCTGTGCCGGTTGTCACGACCCCAAAGCCGCTTTTGCGGATGCCGGTTTAAGCGCGCCGGTTTCCAGTGGCGCTGTTGAAAGCAGAACCGGTACCCGCAATGCGCCGCCGGCCGGCTATGCGGCGTTCAGCCCCGTTTTTCATTTCGATAACGAGGAATCCTTATATTTTGGCGGCCAGTTTTGGGATGGGCGTGCCGCCAATTTAACGGAGCAAGCGAAAAAGCCATTTTTAAATGCCGATGAAATGAATAACCGGAACGAAGCCGAAGTGGTCGATAAATTGCGGACTGCATCTTATGCCGGTCTGTTCAAACAAGTTTACGGGCTTGATGTGTTGAATAACACCAACCAAGCCTTCCAGGCTGTCGCCGAGGCCTTGGCGGCTTTTGAAAGCACGCCGGTATTTAACCGCTTCTCTTCCAAATACGATTATTTCCTGGCCGGCCAAGTTGAATTGACAGAACAGGAACATAAAGGCTTGGATCTATTTAACGATGCCAACAAAGGCAATTGCGCCGCTTGCCATCCGAGCACTTCAGACAGCAAGCAACCGCCCTTGTTTACCGATTTTAGTTACGACAATTTAGGCACGCCTAAGAACCCCGCCATTCTGGCTAAAAAAGGCCAGGATTTTGTCGACCTCGGTTTAGGCACGATTGTAAATAACGTCAACGAAAACGGTAAATTCAAAGTGCCCACTCTGCGTAATATCGCAAAAACAGCGCCTTATATGCATAACGGCGTGTTTCAAACATTACGTGAAGCAGTCGATTTTTATAACACCCGCGACACGGATTCCAAATGGGGAGTTCCGGAAGTTGCCGAGAATGTTAATAAGGACGAACTGGGGAATTTAAACTTAAGCTCCGATGAAGTTGACGCTATTGTCGCGTTTCTTAGAACCCTGAGCGACGGCTATCATCCGGAAACCACAGCCCATTTTACTACCGGCACCGGATTGCTGACCTTGCCGTTGATCAGCATTGAAAGCAATGCCGCAAAAACGGTAATGGCAAGCGCGGTACTTAAAGAAATGGAAGGCACAAAACCCAGCCGCTACAAGCTGGTTTCTTGGCAAGAAAGCAAGGTTGCCGTTCCGTCGGATGCGGGCGCTGTTCCCCATTTCTCTTCCGATAACGGCATGCTGGAAATACCGTTAGTCAACGTTGACGGTGAAGCCGACTTTACCGCGCAATTAAAACGCATCAGCGGCAATAACGACAATATCTTCGAGCTTGTTTACCTGAAACCCTTGCAATGAAACGGCAACGAAGCGCGCCATCTTATGAAATTAACAAACAAAACCGGATATCAGGGGAATCATCATGTCTAAAAAAGATCAGCAAGAGACCTTGTTAATGGCGATCGAATATTTAAAAACCCAGTATGAAGCACTGCAAAACCCTTGTATTGCCCTGCTTATTTCCCGGTATTACCGTTTGCTTGGTAATTTAAGCTCAAGCAAACATAAGCAGGAAAAGTACGCTGAATATTCAAGGACATGGCTTGGTTGCCATGCAAACAATCCCAATCATTCACAAGGAAGTTACCTTTTACGGTTTTAATTGTTTATTTTGTTTTTTTGCTTGTCTTAACGACGTTTTTTGGCTTGTGGTAGTTTGTGCTTTTAGCCTTCTTTTTGTTGGCATTCTCGTTTTTGGTAACATTATTTTTAACTTTAACAGCCTTGGCGTTAGCCTTATTGTGCATGGAAACGGGTGTTGGCCGCTTTCCGCAGTCAAGTTGGTAAGGCGGCATACCCGCTGATCCTGTCGGTATCGTGTAAACGTTTCTTGACGGCTGCTTGGCGTCGGCTTGGACGAAACCGGCATCCATTTTCCGCATCATCAATTGGTAACGTTCTTGGCTGCTTGTGCCCCCCATAACCACGCCGATTAAATGCCTGCCATTTTGGTGTGCCGCGCCAATCAGGTTAAAGCCGGAAGCACAGGTAAAGCCTGTTTTCATGCCTTCTGCGCCCGGATAATTGGCGGTGAACTTGTTAATGCCGCGCAGCTCCATCCCTTTGTAATTAAAGCTGTGCGCGGCAAAATAATGATAATATTCGGAAAAATGGCGCTTTGTTTTTAATGCCAAAATAGCCATATCTCTGGATGTGGTGACTTGCAGATTGTTGGGCAAGCCGGTCGCATTCATGAAATGGGTGTTGTACATGCCCAATGAATGCGCTTTTGCCGTCATATTGGCGGCAAAGTTCGCCTCCGTATTGCCCAGATGTTCGGCCAGCACTACAGACGCATCATTTGCAGACCGGGTAATGACGGCCAAAATAGCATCTTCGACGGTTAACTGCTCGCCGCGCCTTAACCCTAGCTTGCTATTGGGCTGTTGTGATGCATGGGCTGATGCGGTTAAACGGTCATGAAGACGGATCCGGCCTACCTTGAGCGCGTCAAATGTCATATACAGCGTCATCAATTTAGTCAGTGAGGCGGGATACCATGACTGGGTGGCTTCCACTTCATGCAAGATATTGCCGTTATCGGCATCGATAATAATAGCGGTATGCCGCGCACCATAACTGGCTTCGGACAATGCAACCAGCCATAAGGCGTTTAAAACAAGTAGCGTTAATTTAACTTTAGTCATTTAAAAATAGGTCTCTAATGGGGGGCGATTTAGCGTACACATCAGGCGACGGCCCTGCTAGAAATATATTTCAAAAAGGAATGTTAGCAAAGGGCGACGTGCAGGCAGGTTCAAAAAATTATAGATTATAAACTGCAATTATTATAATAACGAAAGGGAATTAAATAACTTAGGCTCGTCCCGTAGAAAGTGGCTTTCCCCCTTATGATTGGGATCTGTAGAAAAATAGGGCTTATAAATCGGTTGTTAAAAATGACTAAATGGAACGCGGATGGCACTAATACCCTCTGGGGCACAAGTAAAACGGATAATCACTGATTAAAAGCACCGGTCTATTTTAAAAATCCGTGTAAATCCGTCTGATCGGTGACGTCCGTGTTCTATTTCTTTTTTATCTGAGTAGTTACGAACGCCCTTAACCTATAATTGCCCGCCTAGGGTCTTTAGTATGACAGCACCTCAGTTAAATTTATGCCACAAGAGACGTAGCCATTATGAATGAACTCACGCCCTACATCGTTATCATCGAGCTAATTCGTCCGGCTAAAACCGCACCGTACATTAAGCAAATCACACCCGCTGTCGCTGCATTTTTAGGCTATAACACGCCGGAACTGATCGGCAAACCGGTGGACATCCTCTATGCGGGCGGAAACGACAAAGACTTGTGGGAAAACGCTTTCGCTGAGCTATCCACCAGCACAACACAAAATTTTACCGGTGAACTGGTCAGCAAGGCTCATCACAAAATACAAGCTTTTATGTCGCTTGCAATCTTATCCCAGCACGCGCCCGATAAAACCGACATTATTTTGCTGATCCGTGATCGGCCTTGTGATGCGGCCAGCGCCGAATCGGCATTGGCTGAGAGCGAAGAACGTTTTCGGCAAATGGCGGAAATGGCCGGCGAATGGCTATGGGAGCAGGATTCCAAAGGTTACTACAGCTATAGCAGTGCCGCCGTCAAGCAAATACTCGGCTATAGCCCGGATGAAGTGCTGGGCAAACATTACACCGCATTTTTAGCGCCGCAGGATAAAGCGGATCAACAACGCTACGCCACCAGCCACCGGCCTTTTTACACCTTGCTGTCGCACTACCGGCATAAAGACGGCCATCCCATATTGACCGAATCAACCGGCTTCCCTCTGATCAATGCTGCAGGACAACTGTTTAAATGGCGGGGAGTCGATCGGGACATTACGGCTAAAATGCACTTTCAGAATGCACTTATTGACAGCGAAAAACGCCTTCGGCTCATTATTGAAAGCTCCCTCAGCGCCATCGTGATTATGGATGCTTATGGCGTCGTTACCGATTGGAATCACCCGGCCGAAAAAATGTTCGGCTGGACCAAGACCGAAGCTATCGGTCAGCGCCTTGATACATTGATTATCCCGCCGCAATTTCGTGAAGCACATCGTCTGGGGCTGGAACGTTTCCTGCGCACCGGTTCCGGCGAGTTATTGAACCGGCTGCTTGAGCAGACCGCGATACGCCGCGATGGCACTGAATTTCCTGTCGAACTCAGCATTTCACCGTTAAAACTGGGCAACAGCTATATATTCAGCGGCTTTATTCACGACATAACCGAACGTAAACGTCTGGAACACCGCTTTCGGCAAGCAGTGGAATCGGCGCCCAATGCGATCGTAATGATCAACAAATCCGGCATTATTGAGATGGTCAACTCGCAAACCGAAGCATCTTTTGCTTACTCGCGCACTGAATTGGTGGGGCAAGTGGTGGAGATGTTGATACCTGAACGCTTCCGCCAAGCCCATGTCGGCTTTCGCCAGGCGTATTTTACCGACCCGGTGTCCAGACCGATGGGCGCGGGCCGGGAGCTTTATGGCTTACGCAAAAACGGCACTGAATTTCCGGTCGAAATAGGCCTCAGCCTGATCGACAGCAAAGAGGAAACGTTAATACTGAGCACGATTGTCGAAACCACCGCCCGAAAAGCCGCCGAGCAACAGATTCGCCAGGCGCAAGTGAACCTAGCGATTGCCCAGAACGAAATAAAAATTGCCCAACGCATCCAAGCCTCGCTGTCGCCTTCCGCGCCGATCAAATCCAACCATTTTGAAGTCACCGGTTTTTGCCTGCCCGCCGACCAAGTTGGCGGCGATTATTTCGATTATTTTTACCGCGACGCAGACCGTCTGGACATGATTATTGCCGATGTGTCCGGCCATTCCATCGGCCCTGCGTTGTTTATGGTGGAAACCCGCAGCGCTATCCGCACTCAGGCCAGCGGCTCGGGTACGCCTGCTGAAACCCTTAGCGTGCTTAATAATTTTCTGTTTGAAGACCTAGACCGGTCGGATTATTTTATCAGCCTGTTTTATCTGCAATACAACAGCGCTAATCATCAATTGAGCTTTGCCAATGCCGGCCACCCTCCCCCGTTATTGCTCAGCCCCTACCAAAGCGAATGCAGACAGCTTGATGCCGACGGTTTGATATTGGGTGTCAATAAAAATGTGGCGTTTGAAGAAAGGACGACCCGGCTAGGCCAAGGCGATTTAATCCTGCTGTATACCGACGGCTTGACCGAAGCGGAAAATGAGGCGGGGGAGTTTTTCGGCCTGCAGCGCGTCAGCGACATTCTCGTCCAACAGGCGCAGAAAAGTCCGCAAGCTATTATTGACGCGCTGCTGGGGCAGCTAAAACAATTCTGCCGCAGCGACTCTTTTAATGATGATATTACCTTGATGGTGTTTAAGCGGCGTTAGCGTGTGACAGCGCGTTCTATTCAAATTCCACTTGCCTATTAAAAATAAGCCGAAGCCCATAACAACAAAGCACCGGCAAATATACCCGCCAGCACGTCATCGAGCATAATGCCCAGACCGCCGTGTACCTGCCGGTCTATCCACTTAATCGGCCACGGCTTGAGGATGTCGAAAAACCTGAACAGGATAAAGCCTAGCACCACGGCTTGCCATGAAAAGGGCACAAACCACAAGGTAATCAAATAACCGGCTATTTCATCCCAAACGATGCCGCCAAAATCATGTTCATCGAGTTTTTTTGCCGCGATGTCGCAAATCCAAATGCCGACAACTGTGACAATCAGCGTCAACAGGCTGTACACAAACAGGTTAGCTTGCGCAAACAGCCAATAAACCGGAATCGCCGCCACCGTGCCCATGGTGCCGGGCGCTTTTTTGGACAGGCCGGAACCGAATCCGAAGGCCAGAAATAGCACGGGATCCGACATGATTTGCCGGGGCGTCAACTTGTTTTTACCCAGTTGGGTATTAAGAAAAATGCTCAAAACTTTTCACCTCTAAAGGTTGGATGACAGAGGACTTACGCAAACGCAAGCCTGATTGGGATTCAATGATGCCGATTTTAGTGGCCAGTATCGTTAAATGCTTTGCCTGCTCGGGACTGACGGTAAAACACAGTTCATAATCGTCCCCGGCAGTCAGCGGCATGGCCCAATCGCCGGTGTCTTTTATATAGGATTGCACCGCCGTTGACAACGGCAGCGCCTCCCACTCAAGACACGCACCAACCCTACTTTGTTGCAAAATATGACCCAGATCACCGGCCAAGCCGTCGGACAAATCGATGCAGGCAGTAGCGATGCCATTCAGCGCCAATCCCGCCTCAATTTGAGGATCAGGCTGGTTAAAGCGTGCCAACGCGGCGTCGGGATTTGTACAGTCGTAACCTTGTCTGATTTTTAAGCCCAAACCTGCATCACCCAAAGCACCGGTCATATAAATAAAATCGCCGGGGCGGGCAGTGGAGCGCATCAGCGCCCTACCCTTTGGCACTAAACCCATGGCCTGCACGGTCAAGGTCAACGGGCCGGAGGTGGTATCGCCGCCGATCAAATCCACTGAATAGCGCCCGGCCAAATTTAAAAAACCACGAGCAAACGCAGCCAGCCAGTTTTCATCGACTTTAGGCAGGGTTAATGCCAGCGTCACCGAAACCGGTTTTGCACCCATCGCGGCAAGATCGCTCAAATTAACTGCCAGCAGTTTATGCCCCAGCAATTCGGGATCGGCGTCAGCAAAAAAATGCACGTTTTCGACCATGGTGTCGGTAGTGATTGCCAGCTCGAAACCCTCTGGAATGGACAATAATGCGCAATCATCGCCAATGCCTAGGCGCGTTGATGGATTGGTGATCTGTTGCTTAGTAAAGAAGCGCTGGATTAGAGAAAATTCGGAGAGTGGCATGGGGTTTTGTTGCTGTCTCACCTAAAAAAGCTTCTTTAATTCGGCTTTTAGATCATTAAAACAAGGATGATTTAAATTATCGGGCGGATTGCAATAAGCTCTTTTGTAGAGTTTAAGGATTCTTTTATGATCTTTATTATTCATTTGTGAACATTCAACAAAACATTCAATACATTCTAGTTCTTTTTCCGGTAATGAGGCTAAAATTAGGGATTCCAGATAACCCGTTCTGGTATCAGGAGAACATACAATGTAAAACCTGGCTATATCTTGAAAACCTAATTCATTGATAATTTTATTCAATTGTTTTTCTGTATTTTCAAAGCCTTTGTATATCACATCATCTTCTTTGTGATCCGCATCGACAATGAATAGTATTTTGTCTATCTGATCCGTTTCAACTTGCTGTTTCAGTAGTGAGTATTTTTCTCTTTTAAAAAAATTACTTTTAGAACCAAAGTCTTCAAATTGAATAAAATTTGCATCCAATTCTAAATTAGCAAGTAAGCCTTTTATAAATTTTTTGTCAGAGGTATCCTTGTTATTACCTTCATGCAAAATAGCGGCTTTTACCATCCCCTGACCTCATGCTCTTGAGCCAAACTATTCAACAGCATTTCATAATCCATACTGATGGTTTTTATTTCTTGCTGTTTGTTTCTTACTAACAATGTATAACTAATATCACGTTCTTCAAGCTTTTCAGAAACCCGAGCAAACGATTCCAGCATTTCCTTGGAATGCGTAATTGCAAATACTTGGCAATTGGTTTTCTTGGAAAGCGTTAAAATAAGCTCCCATAATCTGTCTAACTGGGTGTAGTGAATACCGTTATCTATTTCATCAACAAATAAATATCCATTCTCACAGGCATAAATCCCGCAAATAATAGAAATATAATGCCGTAATCCATCACCAAACTCGACTATGTCACGGTATATGCCATTAGTTTTGCATTGAGGTTTTTCACCTATAATTTTAAAGCTTTCAATGCTGCCATCAAACTCACTAATAAAAGCATTTAGCTCATTTTCTTTATCCTGCTTTTGAATAGCTTCATAAGCCCATTTTATTCCACCATCACTCCAGCCGAAATTATCTATTACTCTAACATTATTAACATTTTCAATAATAACACTAAATTGGTTTGAGTTAACTGATATTGAATTATCATTAATACTCAGATGATACGTCTTCAATGCATCTTTTTCTGAAACTGAATATTCAGTGCAAAATAAATTAGATTTCACAAGATAATACTTCGTGGAATCTAAAAGAGCTTGATTATCTACATCTCTTTTATATCCATAAAGAATATTTAAACTTTCACGGTCAAATTTAATATTACAAATAGCCGTTATCATTGTATTTATATTCAAAGAATGGACATTAATATAACAAGCCTCCAAAAAAGCCGTCTTACCAATATTATTTTTCCCGCCGATTAAATTAACCCGATTAAAACCTGACGCTTTAAAATCGGTAAAACATTTAAACTGCTTTATTTCAATCTCGGTTAAAAAATGTTCATTCATTTTATCAATGCTTCCGGTTAGCGAAATATAAAGCTTCGTGTCTTCGTGGTGAATAAAACATTTTCACCTTGCGCCTTTCGCCTTAAACTCCACTGCTCTTTTTTGCTGCGCGACCTTATCCAATATGCCGTTCACATACTTATGGCTACCATCGGCGCCAAAGTCTTTGGCTAGGTTAATGCCTTCATTTAACACAACTTTGTACGGCATATTAAGCCGATATAACAATTCGTATGCGCCTATCCGTAAAATTGCCCTTTCAACCGGATCAATGGTATCAACCGGCCTATCGACAAACTCGGACAAAGCCTGGTCAATCTCGTCCAGGTTTTTAGGTACGCCGTAAAACAATTCGACAAAATAACTTTTCTGCGCGTCTTTCAAACGCTCATCTTCCAAAAACTGCCGTTCAATTTCGGCAAGGTTCTGTCCGGCCATTTGCCATTGATACAATGCCTGTACAGCCGCCTTTCGGGCATTGGTTCGAGCTTGACTCATTAGTTTTCCAGGTTATTAAATAAATTGACCATTTCAATGGCCGACATGGCCGCTTCCGCGCCTTTATTACCGGCCTTGGTGCCTGCGCGTTCTATCGCCTGCTCAATGCTGTCCACGGTCAACACGCCAAAACTGACCGGCACATCATATTGCAGTGAAATTTGTGCCAAGCCTTTAACGCATTCACCGGCGACATATTCAAAATGCGGGGTACCGCCGCGAATCACTGCACCTACGGCAATAATCGCATCGTATTTTTTCATTGCCGCCACACGCTGAACCACCATCGGCAATTCAAATGCGCCAGGCGCTTTGACCAGATGAATATCGTCTTTATTGGCGCCGTGACGCACTAATGCATCAATCGCTCCGGCTTCGAGTTGCTCAACGATGAAGCTGTTAAAGCGCGAAGCGACGATGCAGAATTTTCCGCCTTGAACGAGCAGATTGCCTTCAAAGGTTTTTAGTGTTGACATGATGTTTCTCTACTGTGTGATTGACTGGTGATGTTGTTAGCAAAGTACTAACTTTAACGATAGAACACGGATAGCACTGATTAGACGGGCTTAAACGGATTTTGAAAAACCAAGTCGATTATTAAAAGTGTTATCCGCGTTTATCTGTTAAATCCGTGCTATCCGTGTTCTATTTTTTACGTTGCGGCTAATTTATTCAGCCCACATGCTCGGCGACTTCCAGATCAAACCCGGACAACGCGACATATTTCTTTTGCGTGCCTAAAACCTTGAGTTTATGCACACCCAAATCGGCCAATATCCGGGCGCCGGTGCCGGTGGTGCGCCAGTCTGCGGCTCCAGCTGTTTGAGTCGGATTAACAATGCCGTGATCTTCCAGCTGATACTGGTGAATCAGTTCCGCCAGCGATTTATTGTCTTCGCTTTGCCTAATAACCACCAATACGCCGCGCCCTTCATCCGCTATTTTCTGCATTGCAGTACGTAATGGCACGGTGCAGTCACTGCGTTTTGAGGAAAACAGGTCGTCCAATAAATTCCGCGCATGAACCCTGACCAAAACCGGTTCGTCGCCGGAAACCTGCCCCATCACCAGCGCCAGATGCAGATTATTGTCATTTCTGTCCTGATAGGCATACAGTCTAAAATCGCCGAACTCGGTGGGATAATTGCACTCGCTGATGCGTTCGAGCGTGTTTTCGTGCTGTATGCGGTAATGGATCAAATCGGCGATGGTGCCGATTTTAAGGTCATGCTGCCGGGCAAATACTTCCAGATCAGGCAGTCTTGCCATTGACCCGTCTTCATTGAGAATCTCAACAATGACCGCCGCAGGTTCAGCGCCTGCCAACTTGGCTAAATCACAACCCGCTTCAGTATGCCCTGCACGATTTAACACCCCGCCGGATTGCGCCATCAACGGGAAGATGTGCCCTGGTTGCACCAAGTCATCGGCTTTGGCATTCGCCGCCACCGCACATTGGATAGTGCGCGCACGGTCGGCGGCAGAAATGCCGGTGGTGACGCCGCTTGCCGCTTCGATGGACACGGTAAAATTGGTCGAATGGGCGGTTTTGTTTTCATTGACCATCAACGGCAGGCGCAATTGCTGGCAACGTTCGCTGGTCAAGGTCAGACAAATCAGGCCACGGCCGTAACGCGCCATAAAGTTGATGTCTTCCGGGCGCGCAAAAGCGGCCGCCATGACCAGATCGCCTTCATTCTCGCGGTCTTCGTCATCCATGATAATGACCATTTTGCCTAAGCGTAAATCTTCTATAATTTCTTCGATGCTGTTCATGTTGCCTTTAGATTCCCTTGTGGTTGCCCTTAATATTGCTTAATTAACCCAGAAAACCGCTTTTTTGCAATAATTCTTCGGTGATGCCGCCGCAGCTTTTAGCCGCCGCATCGCCCTTGAGTAAGCGTTCCATATAACGCGCCAGCAAATCCACTTCCAGATTGACTTTGGTTCCGACCACCGCAGCACCCAGGGTGGTTTCATTCAGCGTATGCGGCACAATATTAACGCTGAATACCGCGCCATCGACTTCGTTGACGGTCAAACTGATGCCGTTGATGCAAATGGAACCTTTTTCGGCGATGTATTTGGCCAGTTGATCCGGCGCTTTAAATTTAAAGCGAACCGAGCGGGCATCGGCCTGTTTTTCGGTCACCACGCCAACGCCATCGACATGGCCGCTGACGATATGCCCGCCCAAGCGGGTTGACGGGGTCAATGCCAATTCCAAATTAACCGGCGTACCGACAGCTGCGTTATTTAAAATAGTCCGGGACAAGGTTTCATTGGACACATCGGCGCAAAAATAATTCGCCCCCAACGCCACCGCCGTCAGACACACGCCGTTAACGGCAATGCTGTCGCCCAGAACCACATCATTAAGCGGCAATTTACCGGTTGCAACCGTTAAGCGGCAATCGCCTGCCCGCTGCTCGATTGCCGATATATTGCCCACTGCCAAGATAATGCCTGTAAACATCGCTGCCCCTATGCCGGCGTATACGTTAATTTTAAATCCGGGCCGACTTGTCTGACATCGCACAATTGCAACGGCTTTTTATCGGCCATCAACTGCAAGCCCGGCACATTAAACAAGCCGCGTCCCTGATCGCCTAAAATGCACGGCGCCATATAAATGATATATTCATCAACCCAGCCCTCATCCAGCAATGCCCCATTCAGCACGGCACCGGCTTCGACCAGTAACTCATTGATCTGCTGCTGACTTAAAAAAGCCATCACCGCCTGTAAATCCAAGCGCCCGTTGTTCGCAGCCAATTGATGCACTTCAAAACCCGCCTGTTGCAATGCCTGTTGTTTTTGTTCATCCGCTGAGCAGGTTAAAATCAGACTGCGCCCCGGAAGTTTCGCCATTTGCGCGCTAAGCGGCATTTTCAGCTGCGTATCCAGCACCACCCTAATCGGTTGCAACACAGCGTCATCAATGCGCGCATTCAGCGCCGGATCATCCGCCAAAACCGTGTTAATGCCGGTCAAAATCGCCGAACTCTCCGCCCGCAAACGCTGCACATCAGCCCTGGCTTCAGCCGAAGTAATCCATTTGCTTTCGCCGGACGCCATTGCCGTCCGGCCATCCAGGCTCATCGCCAGCTTGCTGCGCACAAACGGGCGCTGTTCAGTCATGCGCTTGATAAAACCACGATTTAGCCGCAACGCTTCTTCCTGCAACACGCCGCAAACCACCTCAATACCGGCCGCTTTCAGTCTTGCCAAACCGCTGCCTGACACCCGTGGATTGGGGTCTTGCATCGCCACCACCACACGGCTGATGCCCGCATGAATCAACGCATCGCAACACGGCGGCGTTCTACCGTAATGGCTGCAAGGTTCCAGCGTGACGTAGGCGGTTGCGCCCTTGGCATCCGGCGTATTTTTTAACGCCTCAACTTCGGCATGTCCGCATCCGGCCTTAACATGCCAGCCTTCACCGACGATGACCTCGTTTTTGACTAAAACGCAGCCTACGCGCGGATTCGGATCGGTGGTATAGCGGCCTTTGTTCGCCAGATAAAGCGCCCGCGCCATGTAAACAGCATCGCGTGAATCTGACATTATTTTTGTAAATGCTTGATCATGTCGGTAAATTCGCTGACATCCTGAAAACTGCGGTAAACCGAGGCAAAACGCACAAAAGCGACGTGATCCAACAGGCTCAATTCTTTCATCACCTGCTCGCCCAGCGCCTGCGCCGATATTTCCCGCTCACCCAGTGCCCGCAAATCGTTTTTTATCCGGTTAATCGCCGCTTCAATCGCGTCACTACTGACCGGCCTTTTTTCCAAGGCTCTGAGCATTCCCGCACGCAACTTGTTTTCTTCAAAAGGCTCGCTGATACCATCGCGTTTGATAATGCGCGGCAAAGTCAATTCAGCCACCTCGTGCGTAGTAAAGCGTTCTTTACACACGCTGCATTCGCGCCGACGGCGAACCTGATCGCCTTCATTTGCCAATCTGGAATCAAGCACCCGCGTATCTTGTGCGCCACAAAACGGACATCGCATAATAATTAAGCCACACTGAAAAAATGCCGACGGCCACCGGAAACAAATCGGCCTTTATATTCAAAAGCCGCCAATTTTATAACACTCTGCCTGTTATCTGTACCCTTTTGTAAATTATACTGTAGCGGCACACTCACCGCAGCCATCGTTAACAAGCCCATGAATCAACAAGAAGGCGTCATAAAATATCAGCTCACGCATACGCAGCAGCCGATTGACCAGCCATTTTCCTTCAGCGAAATCAACGCCTGGCGCAGCATTGCCGTCCGTCTTGAATTAATCGGACAATGCCCTGAGCGTTACGACAATATCGGCTTTGGCAATATCAGCCACCGACTCGAACCCGGCAGCGCACAATTCATTATCAGCGGCAGCCAAACCGGGCATATTGAACAGCTCAGCCCCGAACATTACTGCCTTGTGGTCAAAGCAGAACCGCACCAAAACCGGCTGTATGCCTGCGGCTTATGCAAACCATCTTCCGAATCGCTGACCCATGCCAGCGTTTACGCGCAGGATAAAGCGATTCAAGCAGTTATTCACGCGCACAGCCCTGAAATCTGGAAACATACGGCAGCGCTTGACCTGCCTCATACCCGCGCCGATATTGCCTACGGCACGGTTGACATGGCCGCCGCTGTCGAGCGCTTGTTTCAGTCCGGACAACTGGGGCAATCGTCACTCTTTACTATGCTTGGACATGAAGACGGCGTCATCGCTTTTGGCGACACCTTGCAAGCAGCAGCATGGCAATTAATCAAGTATTTAGCGCTGGCCATCGGTATTGAACAACAAGGTATTAACCGATAGAATGTAGGACTTTTTAGCGAACTAACTTTGACAAAATATGCCGGAAATACAAATCTACACCACCTCTATTTGCCCTTATTGCACGATGGCTAAACGTCTGCTCGATAAAAAAGGCGCGCACTATAGCGAAATTAATGTCGACGCGGAACCCGGCTTACGGGAAGCCATGATATTGAAGACCAAACGCCGCACCGTTCCGCAAATTTATATCGGCGATTACCATGTCGGCGGCTTTGATGAACTGTATGCACTAGACCAGCAGCAAAAGTTGGATAATTTGCTGGCGGCTTAATCGCTAAACTAAAAAATCATTCATCCTGCAACATTGCATAAAGCGATCTGTATAACCGCAGAGACCCACAAAGAAAACTCTTCAGGATTCTGAGATACTCTGCGGTTAAATAAAGCCTGTCAATTTAATGGGAAATTACACTCAGCCCACCCACACCCGTGCATTCCTAAACATCCGCATCCACGCGCCGTATTCATTCCAATCATCCGGATGCCATGAATTTTGTACAGCCCGGAAGCAGCGTTCAGGGTGCGGCATCATAATAGTAAAACGCCCATCCGTCGTCGTCAGTCCGGTAATGCCGAACGGCGAACCGTTAGGATTAGCCGGAAATTCGGTGGTCAATTCGCCGTAATTATCGACATAACACAAGGCCACGCCACCCGCTTCCAGCGCTTCCGCAGGATCAACAGCGAATTCCGCACGACCTTCGCCATGCGCAATGGCAACCGGCATTCGTGAGCCTTCCATACCCGCAAACAATATCGACGGCGATTTTTGCACCTCAACCAACGCCACCCGCGCCTCGAATTGTTCCGAAGTGTTGCGCAAAAAACGCGGCCAATGGCCGGCGCCGGGAATAATCTCTTTTAAGCCCGACATCATCTGGCAGCCGTTACACACGCCCAATCCAAAGGTATCGGTGCGCTGGAAAAACGCGGCAAATTCGTCACGACAGCGTGGGTTGAACAAGATAGATTTGGCCCAGCCGCCGCCCGCACCCAGCACGTCGCCATAAGAAAATCCGCCGCAAGCCACCAGACCTGTGAAATCCGCCAAACTCACCCGGCCATGAATAATATCGCTCATGTGCACGTCGATACTGGTGAACCCGGCGCGGTCGAAGGCCGCCGCCATTTCCACATGGCCGTTGACGCCCTGCTCGCGCAATATCGCCACTCTCGGTCTAGCCGCATTTTTAAACGGCGCGCTCACGTCGTCGTTGACATCAAACGTCAGCGCCACATGCAAACCGGGATCGTCGTCATCGGCAATGCGCTCAAACTGCTGCTGCGCGCATTGCGGGTTGTCGCGCAAGGCCTGCATTCTGCCGCTCAATTCCGACCAAACGCCCTGCAAATCGGCACGACCGGCGGCATAAATAACTTCGCCCGCATGACGGATAACCAGCTGCTGTTCATCGATAACCTTGCCGATGACAAAGGTGCAATCGATCAAACCGGCTTGTTTCAACTGCTCGACCACGTCCTTGCAATCGCTCTGCCGCACTTGCAGCACCGCGCCCAATTCCTCGTTAAACAAGGCCGCCAGCACATCATCACCCAGACTGTCCAGCGTCAACGCCACGCCCAATCGACCGGCAAACAGCATTTCCGCCACCGTTGCCAGCAGGCCGCCATCGGAACGGTCATGGTAACTGAGCAATTTGCCCTGACCGTTCAGTGTTTGAATACTGTCAAAAAAAGCCTTCATCAACAGTGCATCGTCCAAATCGGGACAGTTATCGCCCAGCTGCTGATACACCTGCGCCAGCACCGAACCGCCCAGGCGGTTTTTACCCGCGCCCAAATCCAACAAAATCAAGGCGCTGTCTTCATCCGGCACGTAGCGCAGTTGCGGGGTCAGCGTCCTGGTAATGTCTGCGACCGGCGCAAACGCGGTAATCACCAGCGACAGCGGCGCGGTCATCGTTTTGTCATCCCACACGGTACGCATCGACAAGGAATCCTTGCCCACCGGTATCGCAATACCTAAAGCCGGACATAGCTCCATGCCCACCGCTTTGACGGTATCGAACAAGGCCGCATCTTCGCCGGGCACACCTGCGGCCGCCATCCAGTTGGCCGACAGTTTGATTTTTTTCAACGAATCAATGCTGGCGGCGGCGATATTGGTGATCGCCTCGCCTATCGCCATACGACCCGAAGCGGGCGCATCAATCACTGCAATCGGCGAACGCTCGCCCATTGCCATTGCTTCGCCGCTCATCGAATGAAAACCCACAGCCGTGACCGCGACATCGGCCACCGGCACTTGCCACGGGCCGACCATTTGATCGCGCGCCACCAGGCCGGTCACCGAACGGTCACCGATATGAATTAAAAAGCTTTTGTCGGCGACGGCGGGAAATGCCAACACGCGTTTGACTGCTTCAGCCAAGGTGATGCCGCTTAAATCCAGCGCTTGGGTATTGGCTTTGACATGCTCGACCTTGCGATGCAATTTCGGTGATTTGCCGAACAGCACTGACATCGGAATATCCACCGGCTTGTCGCCGAGCAACTCGTCGTTCAGCAATAAATGTTCTTCGTCGGTCGCCTCGCCGATCACCGCAAACAAACAATGTTCGCGCTCGCAAAAGGCGCTGAACAAATCCAGCGCGTCCGGCTTAATCGCCACCACATAACGTTCCTGCGCTTCATTGCACCAGATTTGCATCGGCGACATGCCCAAATCGGCGTTATACACCTTGCGCAATTCAAAACGGCCGCCGCGTTCGCAGTCGTGGATAATTTCCGGCACCGCGTTGGACAAACCGCCCGCGCCAATATCATGGATGGATACAATTGGCGTTGCGTGACCCAACGCGTTGCAATGGTTGATGACTTCCTGACAACGGCGTTCCATTTCCGGATTTTCCCGCTGCACCGAGGCAAAATCCAAATCTTCCGAACCGGCACCGGACGCCTGCGACGATGCTGCGCCACCGCCCAGCCCAATCAACATGGCCGGGCCGCCTAAAATGATAATCAACGAACCTGCGGGAATCGCCTGTTTTTTCACCAACATTGGCCGGATATTACCCAAGCCACCGGCAATCATAATCGGTTTGTGATAGCCGCGAAATTCATTGTCCGTGCCCGGCACCGCTTGCTCGAAACTGCGAAAATAGCCGGTCAGATTCGGCCTGCCGAATTCGTTATTGAATGCCGCGCCGCCGAGTGGGCCTTCCAGCATGATGGTCAACGCCGAAGCGATGCGTTCCGGCTTGCCGTTATCGGCTTCCCAAGGTTGCGGGAAACCGGGGATTTTCAAATGCGACACCGAAAATCCAGTCAACCCTGCTTTCGGTGCAGAACCGCGCCCGGTCGCGCCTTCGTCGCGGATTTCGCCGCCGGAACCGGTTGCCGCGCCCGGATAAGGTGAAATCGCGGTCGGGTGATTATGCGTTTCCACTTTCATCAGCAAATGCGCGTCTTCTTCGACATAACCGTATTCGCCGGTGTGCGGGTTGCGGATAAAAACCTGCGCGCTGGAACCTGTCATCACCGAGGCATTGTCGTTATAAGCCGACAAAATGCCGTCCGGACTTTTGGCGCTGGTGTTGCGTATCATGTTAAACAGGGTTTGCGCCTGCTCGACGCCGTCAATCGTCCAATCGGCGTTAAAAATCTTGTGCCGGCAATGCTCGGAATTAGCCTGGGCAAACATCATTAATTCGACATCGGTAGGGTTCCTGCCCAAGGTTTGAAAACTCTCGGTCAGATAATCGATTTCGTCATCGGACAAAGCCAGACCTAACTGGGTATTGGCGTTCACCAACGCCTCGCGGCCTTGTTCGATAATTTCAACACGTTGTAGAGGTTTAGGCTGATGATGGGCGAATAAATTAGGCTCCCTGTCGCCAGTAACTACCGTTTGCATCATGCGGTCATGTATCAAGCCATGTACCGCTATGGATACCGGTTTATCGACCTCCAGCGTGTATTCAATGCCGCGTTCAATCCGATTAACCTCGACTAAACCGCAACGCTGGGCAATTTCAGTGGCCTTGCTACTCCACGGCGAAATCGTGCCGGGACGCGGCACCACCAGCAAACGCAGACCAGCCAGTTTCTCGCAGGATTGCAGCGATCCGTAAGCCAGTAATTGCGTTAAAACCGCAGTTTGGCTGTCAGTCAAATCTTGCTCAATGTCAATAAAATGGGCAAAGCGTGCGGAAACGGCTTTGATGGCGGGTTCTATAGCCTGAAGTTCGGCCAATAGTTTGTTGATGCGAAAGTCGGAAAGCGCGGAAGTTCCTGGGATTTTTAACATGGGAGAAGAAGGTACAAGGTAGAAAGTAATAGAACACGGATGCCACTGATTAGACAGATAATGACGGATTAAAAATCTGTGTAAATCTGTCTTATCTGTGTAATCTGTGTTCCATTTAATTATTTTTAACAGGCTGAGTAATTACTAAATCACTTAGCCAAATCAGCTTTAATGGTGTCATGCAGCAACGTCAACAAACTCAAACTCGCCTTGTCCGACACCGGTTTTTGCTCTTTGTCGAGGATAATAACCTCGGTCTGTTGCGCACCGATGCTAACCAGGTGCAACACATATTCCTGCTCGGTAATAGCCAAGCCTCTGAAGAAAAAAGAAATTTCATCAAAAACCGAACCGTCTTGCACCGTCTGGACATTCGGGTCATAGTGCAGGTGAAACAGCCTGTCGTCCTGATTGCGGTTAGTCACTTCAATAGATTTTCGGCTTAACGCCTTGCCCACCATTCGCCAGGCCATTGTTAGCGGCGCATCAATACGCAGGCGCTTAGTCCCCACCTCTGCATCGACCCATTCGAGCTGAATCAATTCGCGGGCTATTGTGGATGCAGCTTCAGTTGCCGGGGCTGGCGTATAAGGTGCAACCTCTTCGTTATCATCGGTTTCGGCAGCTTGAACAGCAGCAGTAGCGGCGGCAATAGTTTCAGTACGGCGGACAATGGGCGTATCGCTAACCGGGGCAACCGAAGGCCTTACAATCGAACCGCTAGCCAGATCGGGCGGCAAAATCAGCGGCGGAATCTCGGTAATGAACTGATAATCCTTTTCTTTATCCGGAAATAAATTTTTTATGTAGGTGCAAGCCGATACATTGACCAACACGGCGGCGATAAGGAGTGAACTGAGCTTAATTTTCATAATAATATGGATAATAGGGCTTCCCATTTAAAGCGGGACAAGCATGCCGTAGTAGACCTTCCAGGTTTTTAAAACCTGGAAGGTCTGTCCCGCGTTAAGTTGATAGCCATTAAAAGCACGACATATCTTAAAAAATCCGTGTAAATCCGTCCCATCAGTGTGATCCGTGTTCTATTTAATCATTGCCACCCGGTTTACGGGCTAAATAACGCCCGCCTGACGCATCGCATCACGCACCGCATCAAAACAATCTTCAGTCAGCCAGGTCAACGGCAAACGTATGCCTTTCCCCATCAAACCCATTTCGGCAACCGCCCATTTGACCGGAATCGGGTTGGACTGGATAAACAGGTCTTTATGCAAACCAATGAGTTTTTTATCAATAGCCAACGCAGTGTCGGCATCGCCCGCCATGGCCGCCTTAATCATCTGATGCACCCACTTTGGCGCGACATTGCCGGTAACGGTGATACTGCCATTGCCGCCCAGCAAACAAAATTCGCGGCTAGTAGCGTCGTCGCCGGTATAAATAGCGAAATCGTCACCGGCCAAAGCGCGAATAGTTTTAACGCGGGACAAATCGCCGGTTGCCTCTTTAACGCCAACAATGTTTTTAATCGACGACAAACGCCCCACGGTTTCCGGCAGCATATCGCAAGCCGTGCGTCCGGGTACGTTGTATAAAATCTGGGAAATATCGACAGCCTCGGCTATCGCCTGATAATGCAGAAACAAGCCTTGCTGGGTCGGCTTATTGTAATAAGGTGTGACAATCAGACAGGCATCGGCGCCCGCTTCTTTGGCCAAACGGGTCAGATTAATGGCTTCGGTGGTTGAATTGGCGCCGGTGCCGGCAATCACCGGAATCCTGCCGCCGACATAATCGACCACCGCTTTAATAACATCGCAGTGTTCCTGCTCATCCAACGTCGCCGACTCGCCGGTAGTCCCGACCGCCACCAAGGCATCGGTACCCTCAGCGATATGAAATTCCACCAACCTTTTTAAACTGTCCTTATCTACCGCACCGCGTTCATCCATCGGTGTTACTAAAGCAACGATACTACCTTGAATCATGAAATCTCTCGATCAGAATTAATGCTGTTACAAAATGGGCGCCATTATAACAAGCAATTCAGGTTCAAGGCGAAAGGTTCAAAGCGAAAGGCGCAGCTCAAACAAAGAAAACGCACGACGCATTGCGCGCATATCGCCTAATAACGACAGCCAAACGGACACACGGGGAAAAGCCATTTTTATGGCCGTTATAAGCCCCTGCCCTGGCTGAGTCTTGACTAACTGCAAAATTCGACTATTCTCCAGACCATATTCGATTAAACAGTCGGTAACACGACAGGAACGTACCTCCCATGTTAAAAAAAATTACCCCGTTATTGTTATTATTGCTCTGCTCGTTTGAGCTGTTTGCTGCGCCGTTAAGAATCAAGCCGCAAGCTAATGATGATTATGCGTCAGTGACGGTCGGCGTAAGGCCAAGCGTGTCCATAAACCTAAGCACGAATGACCGCTATGGCAGTTTCTTCTACATTAACGGCTCCACCTACGGTGAATATGGTTTTTTAGAGCTGGCGGGTAACGCCATAGTAAATTCCAGCGACCCAACTTTCGGAGCATTTTACACTTACACGCTTTACGAAAACGACACCAATGCCAACTTAGCCCCCGGCCAAGTTGTTACCGACACGTTCACTTACACTTATGCCAACGATGTCGGCCAAAGCAGCGACGCCCGCATCATTATCCAAGTGACCGGCAATCAAC
This sequence comes from Methylobacter sp., assembly GCA_030684815.1. Taxonomy (GTDB): domain Bacteria; phylum Pseudomonadota; class Gammaproteobacteria; order Methylococcales; family Methylomonadaceae; genus Methylobacter_A. The sequence goes on from JAUXXQ010000058.1 coordinate 21,672, forward strand.
GTGTCCCGGTGGCGGTTGATGATTATGCGTCAGTCGTTGTAGGCATCACACCTACTGCTTCTGGAAATTTAGCCAGCAACGACCGCAATGGCAACATTGTGACTATCAACGGTTCCAGCGCCGGTCACTATGGCGTATTGGAATTAATTGGTAACACAGGCATTTACACTTACACACTCTACGATAACGACACCAACTCAAATCTAGCTACGGGACAAACCTACCAAGATATATTCACCTACACATACATTAATAATCTTGGTCAAAGCGCCACAGCCCGTTTAATTGTTAATGTGACACGCAATCAGCAACCACCGATAGCCACTCCTGATTTTGCCTCAGTCATCGTCGGTGTAACCCCAGGCGCTGCCGGAAACCTCAGCACCAATGACCGCAATGGCAGCATCATTACCCTTGACGCAACTACGCCAGGTGCCGGTAAATACGGTTTTTTGGCCTTATCCGGTACTGGCGGGCAGTATATTTATACCCTATACAACCAACTCCCTGACGTAGATTTAACTGACGGAAAAACAGTCAACGATATATTCACTTACATTTATGCTAACGACTTAGGCCAAAGCGTCAAAAGTACCTTAACCGTGACCATCTCCAGCGGGCCAAGGCAAAGCCCCGTAGCCGTTGATGATTTTGCTTCCGTAGTAGTGGATGTACGCCCAACGGCTAGCGGTAACTTAGGTGACAACGACCGTTATGGCAGCATCATTACGCTGATTGGCTCGCCAAGCGGTAAATACGGCTTTTTGCAACTGAACGGCACGAGCGGCGCTTACGTTTATATCCTTAACGCTAATATCGTTGATGCCGATTTAGCCGCAGGCAGAACGGTTACCGATGTTTTCACCTATGACTATGCCAATGAGTTTGGCCAAAAAAGCGCACCTGCTAAATTAACCGTTAACATAACCAGCAACCAACTCAACACCGAAGCGGTTGCTGACAGTGTGACGCTAGTACCCAACACCGTTAGGAATATTGTCTCTATCGCGGGCAACGTCAGCACTAATGACAGAAATGGCGGCAGCGTTTCGCTCGCCCCCGCGCCAATACCGGAAAATCCTAAAAACCCCCGCAACTTGCCATCGGGCGAGTTTGGTACTTTAGTTTTAAACGCTGATGGCAGCTTCGTTTATACCTTAAATGTGGGCGCGACCAATGTGATCGCCTTAACCGCCGGCCAAGTGGTTTACGACACCTTCACTTATGTGACGACCAATCAATTTGGGCAATCGGCAAGCGCAAATTTAACCGTGACCATTATCGGCAACCCGGTTGATTCTAATGGCAATACTATTTTTGAGCCACCGGTCGATGAGCCATTGGATAATGTCGATATTGAATTTAACAACCGTTCTATCGATGCAACCCCGTTGAATTCAGGCCGAAATATTAAAGGCTCGCTGTATGATTCGGAAGATAAAGACTGGTTTGTTTTAGATACTATTAGCACCGACCAAGATCAGGTCATTAAGCTTGATCTATGCCCCGTGGGTAGCAGTTGCTATGGCAAAAAAAGCTGGGTGGTGTATGTGTTTGATGGCGATAGATTAACAGCCGCCAATCTTGATCCGTTAGATCCGCTAGCGCCAAATCCTCTAACTATGGAAAGCCAAAGCTATACCTTTAGACGCTGGGTCGATGAGACTGGTAATTCCACTGATGTGTTAGGAAACGACATTCTAGGTACTGGCAACACAGTGGGCACTTCAAATCACATGTATCTAGCCTATCAACAAGGATTCTTTCAAAATCGGACTAATCCAGATGACGACGGTGCTTTGATTGGTGTCATTGACCCTTGTTTTGATAACCTCAGTACGCTTGATATTGGTGTAGGTAAATCATTGAATCCTGATAGTCCTAAGCCATCACGATATTACATTGCTGTTTCCTCAACATTAATGGGCAGTGATAATGGCGTTCCGGCGGGTCAATGCGGTGTTGGCACCGTCGTTTTACGTAGGCCTGCCTTTTCCGCTGCTGGACTTGATGCAGAGGGCAAGGCGAAATCTTATACCACCACGGAAGAATATATCTCTGCCTTCCCGTTTAGTGATGATCAATACACCATCAACATCACTGGCGTCGCCATCAACCCTCTGGACTCAACCACAGCCGGAAGATCAGCAACCTTTAATTCAACCACGGGCGTACTTAATATCCCCCGAGTGCGGATTGCCGAAACCCTGTACAGCGCCGATTTGACCTTGCAGCCCCAATCTACCGGACGTAGCGCAAATACCGATGCTAATTTAAAGTTCGCGCTGACCGGCATTGAAGGCCTTGCTCCCGAACAAATTGTTGACGCCTTCCGTGCGACTTATAACCGGATCAACCAACAGTTAATGATTCCCCGGGTAACCGACACCGTTACAGGCAATTCTTATTCCGTGGTGATGCAATATCATCAAGAAACCGACGGTAATCCCGTTTGGTTAGAAGTGATAGATTATGTATTAATTCAATAATTAGTAAGCGTCTTTTCTCGTTCCCAGCACATAGTGTGCGGGAACGAGAAACAATAAGGCCATTTCTGGAAAATAACATCCCTTGATGGTTATAGGCTGTAAAAGATAAAGTCCAGGAAAAAGCACGAAAAAACACGAAAATTTCGTATTTTTCGTGGACAATTTTTGGTATGTCTTTCTCAGGAAATAGCCTAAGTATCCCGCGCTCGGAAGCTATGTTCAACAACGACATGTGACTTACTTAATGCGGCTTTCCTTTATACCGTTGTGAAAACACCGCTTGGCCTTATTGCGTAGATAAAAAAATATTGCCCACATTACCCTCTTTCTCTAAAAAATAAAGCCCACTAAGCCGTGATGAATTGGCCGTCCCAGTGATGACCGACTATAATCAGCTCCATGAGCCACGACAGCAGCTATAAATTTCTTTTTTCCACCCCCGAACTGGTGCGCGACCTGATTTTCGGCTTTATCCCCGATGAGTGGTTGCACAGCCTTGATTACAGCACCCTGGAAAAAGTCCCTGGCCACTACGTCAGCGAAGACTTTAGGCAACGTGAAGATGATATTGTCTGGCGGGTCAAAGTCGGCGA
>JAUXXQ010000082.1 GCA_030684815.1 Methylobacter sp.
TGTTTTCATTGGATTATGGTGGTACAGCGCATTTGATGACTAAGCAGGTTAAACGTTTTCAGATTCGGATGACAGCAGATTTTTTTTTGCGCGATAAAAAGAAGCTAAATATTAGGGCGGTTTCAATCGCCAAATTAATTGCATGGGCGCTCACAGAATGGCTACAAACAAGATGAATCAAGGGCATCCTTACATCCACCACCTGAAGGAAGGGGCTTTACGGACTTTTTTGGTAAAACAACAAAAAAATCGCATCAAACGTCGTGCCACGCTCCCCGAAAATGCCCAGGACAAAAAATTTCAGGCATAAAAAAACCGACGCAAGGTCGGCATTTTTAAGGATATTCATGGTGCCCAGGGGCGGAATCGAACCGTCGACACGAGGATTTTCAGTCCTCTGCTCTACCGACTGAGCTACCTGGGCATTTTTTGAAGTATTGCTGATTTTTTGTAGTGGTGCCCAGGGGCGGAATCGAACCGTCGACACGAGGATTTTCAGTCCTCTGCTCTACCGACTGAGCTACCTGGGCTTGCCTACAAAAGAGCGCCATTAGACTCGATTCTGCGCCATCAGTCAATCAATAATGTTTTTTAGTCCGGGCTAATTTTACTTAGTCTCGGCATTTTCTCGTCTAAACGGCTTAATAATAAAGCTAAAAACTCTTTTTACCCTGCCCTATTCAAGGCAAAAATCAGGCCATCCGCAGGATAAGTCTTGCCAACCCATCCGGCAATTAAAGGTATAAGCTGGGGCTCGAAAGTGTTGGCTGTATAGAAACCCACGACTAAAGCCTATCCACGGCCTCATTTTTTCGCACATTTAAGTTCAGACCATGTAAAATTGCCGCCTTATATGTTTGTAATTTTTAGGATGTTAATGTGTTTAGAGGAACAACAATACTGTCTGTTCGCCGTGGCGACAAAGTGGTAATCGGGGGTGACGGTCAAGTCACTTTGGGCAATACGGTGATGAAAGGCAATGCCCGCAAGGTGCGCCGTTTGTACCATGACAAAGTCATTGCCGGTTTTGCCGGCGCTACGGCTGACGCTTTCACCCTATTTGAGCATTTTGAAGGTAAGCTGGAAAAACATCGCGGCAATTTAACCCGCGCAGCTGTGGAAATGGCCAAGGACTGGCGCACCGACCGCGCTTTGCGTAAGTTGGAGGCACTGCTAACCATTGCCGATGCCAAAACTTCTCTGATTATTTCCGGTACCGGCGATGTGATTGAACCTGAGTTCGATCTGATGGCGATCGGTTCCGGCGGGGCTTTTGCCCAAGCAGCAGCCCGCGCTTTACTGGAAAATACCGATCTTAGCGCCCGCGAAATTGTCGAGAGGTCTTTAAATATAGCCGCTGACATTTGCATTTATACCAATCATAACTTGCGTATTGAAGAACTCGACGCCGAACCTAACGAGTAAACAAATGACTCAAATGACCCCAAAAGAAATCGTAATTGAGCTGGACAAGCATATTGTCGGCCAAGGCAATGCCAAACGTTCTGTCGCTATTGCGCTGCGTAACCGCTGGCGGCGCCAGCAGGTTGACCCTGCGCTGCGCGAAGAAATCACGCCAAAAAATATTTTGATGATTGGCCCTACCGGTGTCGGTAAGACTGAAATTGCCCGCCGTCTGGCGCGTTTGGCCAATGCGCCGTTCATTAAAATTGAAGCCACTAAATTTACTGAAGTCGGTTACGTCGGCCGCGATGTCGATTCTATTGTCCGTGATTTAGTCGATACGGCAATCAAAATGACCCGCACGACAGAAATGGATAAGGTTGAAAACAAAGCTTTTGAAGCCGCCGAAGAGCGGATTCTGGATATTTTATTGCCACGGGCCGAGGGCGGCATGTTGTCCGACAGCGAAGAATCGACCCGGCAAAAAATGCGCAAAAAATTACGCGAAGGCACGCTAGACGATAAGGACATTGAAATCGACGTGCATCTGGCACCGATGGGCGTTGAAATTATGGCGCCTCCTGGCATGGAAGAAATGACCAGCCAATTGCAGGGCATGTTCCAAAACCTGGGTTCTGGCAAAACCCGTTCACGTAAGATGAAAATTAACAAGGCGCTGAAAGTGTTGCAGGATGAAGAAGCGTCCAAAATGGTCAATGAAGATGACATCCGTTTGCGCGCGGTAGAATCGGTCGAGCAAAACGGCATCGTGTTTCTGGATGAAATCGACAAGATCTGCAAACGTGCCGAGCTCGGCGGCGGCGAAGTGTCACGCGAAGGCGTACAGCGCGATTTGTTGCCGCTGGTTGAAGGCACCACGGTCAGCACCAAATACGGCACGGTTAAAACCGACCATATTCTGTTTATCGCATCCGGCGCTTTTCATTTGACCAAACCGTCGGATTTAATCCCCGAACTGCAAGGACGTTTTCCTATCCGCGTTGAATTGGACGCGCTGTCCGCCGATGATTTTGTCCGCATTCTGACTGAACCCGATGCCTCGCTGACCGAGCAATATATTGCGTTATTAGGCACCGAAGGCGTATCGCTGGCGTTTTCCGAAGACGGCATTAAGCGTATTGCCGAATTCGGCTGGCAAGTGAATGAAACGACTGAAAATATTGGCGCCAGACGTTTACACACAGTTCTGGAGCGCTTGCTGGAAGATATTTCCTACAATGCGCCGGATTTAAGGGGCAACCATATCTTAATCGACGCCGCTTATGTCAATGCGCATTTGGCCGAGTTTGTTGAAGACGAGGATTTGAGCCGGTATATTTTATAAATGCGGGATAACGACTGAACGAAAAAAGAAATAGAACACGGATGACACCGATTAGACAGATTTACACGGATATTCTTTAAATATAATTCAGTGAGTATCCGTTTAATCAATGTCGTCCGTGTTCTATTTACTCATTTTAATAACCATTTAGGGTACGACATTAAAAGCTATGCGCCTAACCGCAAAACCCAGCAACACCCATCCCACTGAAATCAAGCTGCATCAGGTTTCCAACATTTTGGAAATCAGCTTTGACGACGGCAGCGTGTTTAAATTGCCGTCTGAATATCTGCGCGTATACACGCCGTCGGCGGAAGCGGTCGGCCACGCGCCCGGGCAGGAAGTGTTACAGGTTGGCAAAGAAGACGTCACCATTAAAGAAATCAAGCCAATCGGCAATTACGCGATAGCGCCGACTTTTAGCGACGGCCATAACAGCGGCATTTATACTTGGGATTTATTGTATAAATTGGGCGCCGACTATCAGACTTTATGGGCGGCCTATTTGCATAATCTGGAAGTTGCCGACTATAAACGCAAGCAACCGACTCAAAACTGACTTTATTGCTGTGACGCAACGCTGGAGCGTTGCTGAATTCATTCCCACGCTGGAGCATGGGAACGATAATAACTTTATCGCTGCAAATCGCGACGTGGGTGTCGCTCCCACGAATCAACGATACTTACTGACTCACAGGTATAACATAATGAGCAATACCACCCATTTTGGCTTTAAACAAGTCGCCACCGAAGACAAAGTCAACTTAGTGCGCGGCGTCTTCGATTCCGTTGCCGGACAATACGACATCATGAACGACTTGATGTCGCTGGGCATTCATCGCATTTGGAAACGCGTTGCTGTGCAATTAAGCAATGTGCGTAAAGGCGACCAGGTGCTGGATTTGGCGGGCGGCACCGGCGATTTGACCACATTGTTTGAAAAACGCGTAGGCAAAGAAGGCCAGGTGGTTTTGGCTGACATTAACTCAGAAATGCTGCGCACCGGACGCGATAGATTGATAGACCGGGGCTTAATTGGCAATATCCGCTATGCGCAAGTCAATGCCGAATGCCTGCCTTTTGAAGACAATACCTTCGATTGCGTCTGTATCGCTTTCGGCCTGCGCAACGTCACCGACAAAGATGCCGCATTACGCTCGATGTACCGCGTGTTGAAACCCGGCGGCCGCGTCATCGTGTTGGAATTTTCGCATCCTATCGATAAGATCACCGAAAAAGTGTACGATTTTTATTCCTTCAATCTACTGCCCAAAATCGGCAAATTCGTCGCCAAAGATGAAGACAGCTATCGCTATTTGGCCGAATCCATCCGTATGCACCCGAAACAGGACGAGCTGAAAAAAATGATGGAAAACGCAGGCTTAGAGCGCTGCGAATATTTCAATATGTCACAAGGCATCGTCGCCGTTCACAGAGGTTACAAAATCTAGCATGACCATCAAACCCTTGCTGCTTGGCGCACTGGAAACTGCACTCAATCGCTATTTGGCGCTGGATCAGGACAGCGGCTATTTTTTAACGCCGCTAGCGGGTAAAGTCATTGCGGTGACTGTGCAGCCGTTTGCTGAAACCATTTATTTGTGCCCTACTACCGATTCGATTCAATGCCTGGATCAATTTCCTGAGCAACCCGACACCCGTCTAAGCGGTTCAATTTGGGCTTTAGGTTTAATGGGACTGAGTTCAACGCCAATGCGTTCGGTTTTTTCCGGCGAGGTAAAAATCGAAGGCGACATGCACACAGGGCGCAAATTTCAGGAGCTGTTCGCCAAACTAGACATTGATCTGGAAGAAAAGCTATCGCAATTCACCGGCGATATTATCGCGCACAAAATAGCCAATTTTTTCCGTGCCGGGCAAAGCTGGAGTAAGGATTCGCTGGAAACATTTAAGCTGAATGCCGCAGAGTTTTTACAGGAAGAAACCCGCGACTTACCCGCCGCGCCTGAAGTGGATATTTATTATGCTCAAGTCGATATATTGCGTAATGATGTTGACCGACTGCAAAGCCGGATTGAACGACTGATAAAAGTTTAAGTTAGGCTATTTCCGGGAAATAACATTCCTTGATAATCATGATCTGTAAAAAATAAAGTCCACGAAAAACACGAAAAATTTCGTGGCTTTCGTGCTAAGCGTGGACAATTTTTGTATGTCTTTTTCAGAAAATGGCCTTAAAGGCTCAAGGCTAACAAAAGCTTTCATGGGTCGGTTTTGTTATACTGTGAACACCCTAAAAACTTACCGGACAGTGTTATGGCAACAATCACTTTTGATACATTAAAATTTGTTGAAAAACTTAAAGCTGTCGATATTCCTGACGCTTCGGGAGAAGCCGATCTGGTTTCAAAAAAAGATTTGCAAATCGAACTTGCCCCTATCCGAGCCGACATTAACCTCATTAAATGGATGTTGGGTATTTTATTGGGCGGCGTACTCACGTTAATTCTTAAAGCATTTTTTTCCACTCTAGTCTACTAGGGCAGACTGCCAAAGTCGCGCCAACTCTACAATCAAAGGTAACTTGTGATCCGCCCTAAACTATTATTGCGCCTGATCCACATCAATTGGGTTCTGGTCTTTCACGGCCTCGACGAAATTGTTTTAAAAACCCATTTATTCCGCCCTGTCCGTTATCTGGCTATTTTTTCGCCTAATTACTGGCTGAGAAATCCGTCAGAACCACGCGGCGTCAGAATCCGCCGTGCGCTGGAAGATTTGGGGCCCATTTATGTCAAATTCGGCCAGGCCTTGTCTACGCGTAAAGATTTGCTGCCTGAAGACATTGCCGACGAGCTGGTCAAATTACAAGACAAAGTGCCGCCTTTTGGCAACGACATTGCCCGTGGCATTATCGAAAAAGAACTGGGCATGTCTATCAGTGAGGCCTTTGCCGAATTCGATCCAGAACCACTGGCATCGGCATCGGTCGCGCAAGTCCATGCGGCGGTTCTGCACAGCGGCGAAAGCGTGGTGGTTAAAGTATTGCGTCCTGACATCGAACAGCGCATCCGTTCCGACATTGGCCTACTCTATGAATTGGCGCGATTTGCCGAACGCTTTTGGGCCGATGCCAGACGTTTGCGCCCGGTCGATGTGGTGGCCGAATTCGAACGCACCACGTTAGACGAGCTTGATTTGGTTAGGGAAGCGGCCAATGCCGCCAAAATACGCCGTAACTTTGAAGGCTCGGACATTATCTACATCCCGGAAATTCACTGGCCGTTGACGCGCCAAAAAGTGCTGGTGATGGAACGCATCCACGGTATTCCGGTGGGCAACATTGATGAACTTAGGGCGGGCGGCGCGGATTTTAAATTGCTGGCCGAACGCGGCGTGGAAATCTTTTTTACCCAGGTGTTCCGGGATAATTTTTTTCATGCCGACATGCATCCGGGCAACATCTTTGTCGACCTGCCGGCCAAATATATCGCCATCGATTTCGGCATCGTCGGCACCTTGTCGCTGTCCGACCAGCATTATCTGGCAGAAAATTTTCTGGCTTTTTTTAACCGCGATTACCGTAAAGTCGCCGAAATGCACGTCGAATCGGGCTGGGTTTCCGGTTCGACCCGCATCGAAGAATTTGAATCGGCAATCCGTAGCGTGTGCGAGCCGATTTTTGAAAAGCCGCTGAAAGACATTTCTTTCGGCCAATTATTATTGCGTCTGTTCCAGACTGCGCGCCGTTTCGATATGCACGTTCAGCCGCAACTGGTGTTGCTGCAAAAAACCTTGCTTAATATCGAAGGTTTAGGACGCCAGCTTTACCCCGATTTGGATTTGTGGCAAACCGCCAAACCATTTCTTGAAAAATGGTTTCATCAGCGCGTTGGGCCTAAAGCCAAAATTGACAAACTGATCAAACAGTTCCCTGAATTTGCCGAACAATTCCCCGAAATTCCCTCGCTGATTTACAAGGCGCTGGACAATGCCGCCCACGCCAAACAACAGGCAGACCTGCAAAACCGGGAATTGGCGCTATTGCGTCAACAAATGGATAATAATCACCGCCGAACAGTCTGGGCGATGTTAATCAGCGCCGCCATCGTCAGTGTTGCGCTATTATTTCAATAACCCTTTCGTTTTTTTCACACAAACACAGAGGTATAAAAAATGGTCACACTCGAAACCCCCATTTGTGATTTTGGCAAAAAAGCCATTGATTTTGAACTGCCCGGCGTTGACGGGCGCACTTGGTCTTTGCAGCAGTGCATGGGTAAAAACGGCCTGTTGGTGATGTTCATCTGCAACCATTGCCCGTATGTTAAAGCGGTGCAAGATCGCATAGTGCGCGATGCGAGGGAACTAAAAGCGCTTGGCGTCGAATCGGTCGCTATCATGTCTAACGACACCATTGAATACCCCGCCGATTCGTTCGACAACATGAAAATCATGTCCGAACAATTAAATTTCAGCTTCCCTTATTTGTTCGACGAAACACAGGAAATTGCCAAGGCTTACGGCGCTATCTGTACACCGGACTTTTTTGGCTATAATGCCGACTTTGAACTGCAATACCGGGGGCGACTTGATGCCAGCCGCAAGGAAACTGCACCCGAAGGCACCACACGCGAATTGTTCGAAGCGATGAAACTGATTGCCGAAACCGGCCACGGCCCGAAAGAACAAATCAACAGCATCGGCTGTTCGATTAAATGGAAGCAGGATTAACCAAACAAAAATTGTCCACGAAAAACACAAGAAAATTTCAGGATTCAACTGAATCTTAGCGACCACCTAACAGGTGAATGTTTGTAACACAACATACTTATACTTTGAGCGGCTACATTACTACAGACCTTCCAGGTTTTAAAAACCTGGAAGGTCTATCTCGCAACGTTTAGGTGGTTATAACTAACATTAATTGTAAAAATTGAAAACTTAACCGCTTACAGTATATTTTTGTTTTTTCGTGTTTTTCGTGCCTTTCGTGGACAAAATATTTTAAATCAACCCACAACAATGAGAACGTACTATGTCAATTAAAAGAATGGAAGATTTGGACTTGTCAGGCAAGCGGGTATTAATCCGTCAAGATTTGAATGTGCCGGTAAAAAACGGCCAAGTGACCAGCGACATTCGCATCCAGGCCAGCGTGCCGACTATTGAAAAAGCCTTGGCTGCAGGCGCTGCAGTGATGCTGATGTCACATTTGGGTCGTCCGGTTGAAGGCCAATATGACGAAGAATCGTCATTAAAACCGGTCGCGGAACGCTTATCCAGCTTATTGGGAAAACCAGTCAGACTGGAAAAAGACTGGATCGACGGCATCACCATAACGCCAGGCGAAGTCGTGCTCTGCGAAAACGTGCGTTTTAATGCCGGTGAAGGCAAAAACAACGATGAGCTGGGCAAAAAAATGGCGGCGTTGTGCGATATTTTTGTCATGGATGCATTCGGCACTGCACACCGGGCGCAGTCCTCCACCCACAGCGTGGCTAAATTTGCCCCGATTGCCTGCGCTGGGCCTTTGTTGTCCAACGAACTTGATGCACTGGGCAAAGCGCTGAAAACACCGACCAAACCACTGATTGCGATAGTCGGTGGTTCTAAAGTATCGACCAAATTGACGGTATTAAAATCGCTGTCGGAAAAAGTCGACCAGTTAATTGTCGGCGGCGGCATTGCCAATACTTTCATTGCAGCGGCCGGTTTCCCGGTCGGCAAATCGCTGTATGAAGCCGATCTGGTTGATGAAGCCAAGCGCTTGATGGCTGAAGCCAAAAGCAACGGCTCCGATATTCCCGTTCCAGTCGATGTGGTGTGCGCCAAAGAATTTTCCGAAACCGCTGTTGCGACCGTTAAGAACGTCGCCGATGTCGAAGCTGACGACATGATTATGGACATCGGCCCCGAGACCGCAAAACAGTATGCCGCGTTATTAAAAACTGCCGGCACCATCGTCTGGAACGGCCCGGTCGGCGTATTTGAATTCGACCAGTTCGGCGAAGGCACTAAAGCGCTGGCAACGGCGATTGCCGAAAGCTCCGCTTTCTCGATTGCAGGCGGCGGCGATACCTTGGCGGCCATCGACAAATACGGCATCAATGACGATGTTTCATATACCTCGACCGGCGGCGGCGCTTTCCTTGAATTCCTTGAAGGCAAAGAACTTCCCGCTGTTTCTGTGTTAGAATCAAAGTAAGTAGGCACAAGGCGAAGGGCGAGAGGCAAACAGCCTTTTGCCCTTCGCTTTTTACCTTTTCCCTCCCAAATCAGGATTAAAAATGGCCAGAGTCACCATCGAAGATTGCTTAGAAAATGTTGAAAACCGCTTCAAACTGGTTTTATTAGCCAGCACCCGGGCGCGCCAACTCCAACACGGCGCCACTGAATTCGTAGTGCGCGGTAAGGACAAAGACACCGTTGTCGCCTTACGCGAAATAGCGGAAGGTCATGTCACCCCTGAAAACGTCGCGGGCTTGCATCGTGTCGGTGAAGTGCACGACCATCACAACCCAATGTTCTGATAACTAAAACCTTATGCTGGAAATAGCCGACACAATCGAACGCGAACTGCCCCAGGACAAACTGGTCAGGCGTTTATGCGCGACTTTGTCCGGCTATCTGGACCAAGCCCAAATTGACCAATGCGTCTTAGCTTATGAGCTTGGCGTCATTGCACATGCCGGCCAATTCCGCAAAAGCGGGGAAGCTTATATTTGCCACCCCGTTTCTGTTGCCATCACGCTGGCTGAAATGCACATGGATGCCAATGGCATCATGGCGGCCATCCTGCATGATGTTATTGAAGACACCCCGATCAGCAAAAAAGAGCTGGCTAACCAGTTCGGCGCAGAAGTCGCCGAACTGGTCGACGGGGTCACCAAATTAACCAAAATAGACACCAAATCACATGCCGAAGCACAGGCGGAAAATGTCCGCAAAATGTTTCTGGCTATGGCCAATGATTTACGTGTCATTATCGTCAAACTGGCAGACCGGCTGCACAACATGCAGACGCTCGGGGTCATGCCGCCGCCGAAAAAACGCCGCATTGCCCGTGAAACCCTGGACATTTACGCGCCGATCGCCAACCGTTTGGGCATGAATAATATCCGCCAAAAACTTGAAGCGCTGAGTTTTGAGGCAATGTACCCGATGCGCTACGCGGTGCTGAATAATGCGGTCAAAAAAGCGCGCGGCAACCGCCGTAAAATCATCGATATTATAGAAAACAGTATAAAAAACCGCTTGGAACAAGCCAACATCAATTGCGACGTGGCCGGACGGGAAAAAAACCTGTACAGCATTTATAAAAAAATGCTCACTAAAAAAATTCCCTTGGCCGACGTTTTCGACGTCTATGCGTTCCGCATTTTTTGCGACGATGTCGATACCTGCTACCGCGTCCTCGGCGTGATGCACAACCTGTACAAACCGATTCCAGGCCGCTTTAAAGACTATATCGCCCTGCCCAAAGCCAATGGCTATCAATCGCTGCACTCGGTGTTGATGGGGCCTTACGGTGTGCCCATTGAAGTCCAGATCAGAACCCATGAAATGCACCGTATGTCGGAATCCGGCATTGCCGCACACTGGCTGTATAAATCCGATGACAATAAAGCCGAAAAATTTCAGGATCATGCCAACGAATGGCTGCGGGATTTGCTGGAAATCCAGAAATCCGCCGGTGATTCACTGGAGTTTATCGATAACCTGAAAATCGACTTGTTTCCGCAGGAAGTTTTTGTGTTCACCCCACAAGGCGCCATCATCAAACTGCCGCACGGTGCCAGCATTATCGATTTTGCTTACGCCGTACATACCGATGTAGGCAATGCCTGCGTCTCCGCCCGGATCGACAAACAACTGGTGCCGTTGCAAACCAAGCTGGAAAACGGCTTCACCGTTGAAGTCATTACCGCCACCTGGGCTAGGCCTAACCCGCTTTGGCTCAATTATGTGATAACCGCCAAAGCCCGTTCCGGCATCCGCAACTACCTGAAACATTTTAAACAACAGGAAGCCATCAGCCTTGGCCGCCGTTTACTGGAAAAAGAATTGCAAGCGCTGCATCTGCATCTGGAAGACATCGATAAAGACAAGCTGCAAGCCTTGCTGCAAATTATGGCCAAACCGTCACTGGATGATTTGCTGGAAGACATAGGCCTGGGCAACCACATGCCGTTTTTGGTCGCCAAACACATTGCCCAAGACGACATCCATGCGACCGTCAAACTGGATGACAATGACCAAACCAAAAAACAGCCGCTGGTCATCAAAGGTACCGAAGGCATGGTCATCACCCTGGCAAAATGTTGCAGGCCCATTCCCGGCGACCCTATCATCGGTTATTTTAACCCCGGCAAAGGCATCGTCGTGCATCACCACGAATGCCGCAACAGCAGCCTGGTCAGAAAAAAACAAACTAACTGGCTGGATGTTGAATGGAGCCAGGATCTTGACGGCGACTTTCCGGTTGAATTGCGCATCGAAGTGCTCAACCAACGCGGCTCGCTGGCGACCATTGCCTCGACCATTTCCGAACTGAATTCCAACATTGAAAATGTCACCGTCGTCGATCAGGATGACCGGATTTGCGTCGACTTAATCACCCTGACCGCCAAAGATCGGGTGCATCTGGCCAAAATCATGCGCCGTCTGAAAGAACTGTCCATCGTCTTAAAACTGACCCGTATTAAAGCTTAAAGGATCCACCATGACCCAACACATTATCCAGACCGATAACGCCCCGCAAGCAATCGGCACTTATTCGCAAGCGGTCAGAGTCGACCGCACCGTTTACCTGTCCGGGCAAATTCCTTTAGTGCCGGCAACGATGGCACTTATTGAAGGCGACATCAGCGCCCAAATCACCCAAGTATTCGACAACCTGCAAGCCGTTGCCGAAGCAACCGGCGGCGATTTTTCCGATGTCGTCAAATTGAATGTTTTTTTGACCGATTTGGCTCATTTCCCCATCGTCAACGAAATTATGGCGCGTTATTTCCAGCCGCCCTACCCTGCCCGCGCCGCCATCGGTGTCGCCGCATTACCCAAAGGCGCCGATGTGGAAATGGATGCGGTTATGGTGTTAAAGCCACAGGAATATCCGGCGTCTTAAATGGAACACGGATGACACTGATAAGACGGATTTAAACGGATAAGCCTTAAAGCCAATGTTAAGCATTGTCCACGAAAAAACCGACGGGATAGCACTGATGCGTCTATGCACTGAATGTGCGGCTTCTCAATCTCCTGCCTGGGAACCCCAACTGCCCCATGCGTTGCTCTACCTCCTGCATCCATGCAGTCGCAGTCTCGCGGGACTAAAAACCAGCAAATATTTTCGTGTTTTTCGTGGACAAAATAATGTTTCTCCCCGTCTAGCGGCATGAACGCCCTAAACCAACCTGTCGGCATACTCGCAGGAATAGGCAGCCAAACCGCCAACCGGCTGCAAAAACTCGGCCTGCACACACTTCAGGATTTGCTGTTTCATCTGCCCCTGCGTTACGAAGACCGCACCCGCGCTTATGCCATCGGCTCACTAAAACCGGGCATGACAGTCCTGATCAGCGGCAAAATTGAATTTATCGACGTCCTGGACAAAGGCCGAAAAAGCCTGATTTGCCGGATCAGCGACGGCAGCGGCTTTATCAACCTGAGATTTTTCCACTTCAGCGCCAACCAGCACAACACGCTAAAACCGGGCACCACTATCAGCTGTTTTGCCGAAGTGCGCTACGGTTTTGCCGGACTGGAAATGGTTCATCCCGAATACAAAGTCATCGCCGATATTGGCGACTGCATCACCCAAAACCGCTTGACCCCGGTTTATCCACTGACCGAAGGCCTCAACCAGAATGTCGTGCGCAAAGCCGTCACACAGGCCTTAGAGCTGTGTCGGCAAAATCCAGAACTGCTGACCGACTGGATACCCGAGCCGGTGTTAAAGCACTACCGCTACCCTAGCCTTAGCGATGCCATACAAACCCTGCACGCGCCGGACGAATCGGTATCGATTGAAGCCTTACAAAACGGCAGCGTGCCCGCACTCAAACGGCTCGCCTTTGAAGAACTGCTGGCGCATTATTTAAGCCTTCGGACAACCCGGAATAAAGCCAAAGCCTGGCAAGCGCCGTCATTCTTTACAGGGCCGGTCGGAAAAATCGCCACCGAGCACTTCCTCAATGCCCTGCCCTTTAAACTGACCGGCGCACAACAGCGTGTGATTGCCGACATTGAAGCCGACTGCCAATCGCAACAGCCGATGATGCGCCTAGTACAAGGCGATGTCGGCTCCGGCAAAACCGTAGTTTCCGCCTACGCCGCATTATTGGCACTGACTGCCGGTTATCAGATTGCAGTGATGGCGCCGACCGAATTATTGGCGGAACAACACAAGCGCAACTTCAGCACCTGGTTCGACGGCTTTGACACGCAAGTGCTGTACCTAAGCGGACAAATCAAAGGCAACGCCAGAAAAGCCGTGCTGCAAGCACTCGAAGACGGCAGCGCTGGCATCATTATCGGCACCCACGCCTTATTTCAGGACAGCGTTAACTTCCACCGCCTCGGCCTAATTATTATCGACGAACAGCACCGTTTCGGCGTCCATCAACGGCTCGCGCTCAGGGAAAAAGGCCAGCAAGGCGAACTCAGGCCGCATCAGTTAGTAATGACCGCAACACCCATTCCCCGCACGCTGGCGATGCTGCAATATTCCGATTTGGATATTTCGATTATCGACGAGTTGCCGCCGGGCAGAAAACCCATCGTCACCAGCGTAATACCGGCCGAACGCCGCGACGCCGTGATTGAGCGGATTAACGACTGGGTCGGGCACAAAAAACAGGTCTATTGGGTGTGTACACTGATTGAAGAATCGGAAGTCCTGCAATGCGAAGCCGCAGAAAAAACCGCAGAACGACTGACCGAAGCCTTGCCGAATGTACGCATTGCCCTGATTCACGGGCGCATGAAATCCAGCGAAAAAGACGCAGTGATGCAGGATTTTAAAAATCACCAGATTGATTTACTAGTCGCCACCACCGTCATCGAAGTCGGCGTCGACGTGCCCAACGCCGGGCTAATGATCATCGAAAACCCGGAACGCTTAGGTCTGTCACAATTGCATCAATTGCGCGGCCGGGTCGGTCGCGGCAGTAATGACAGCTATTGCCTGCTGATGTACCAAGCACCCTTGTCCGACACCGCCCGCCATCGTCTGGGCGTATTGCGCGACAGCAACGACGGCTTTGTCATCGCCGAAAAAGACCTGGAATTGCGCGGCCCCGGTGAAGTCATGGGCACCCGGCAGACCGGGCAAATGCACTTTAAAATCGCCGATTTGACCCGCGATGCCGACCTGTTGTCCGCCGTGCAAAAAATTGGCGACCGCTTTTTCACCCAGGCGCCCCAATCGGTACAGCCCTTGTGCGACCGCTGGCTAAACGCATCTACCGACTATTCAGAGGTTTAACATCTTGTCCCAACAAAGTTTTTTATTTCATCACGAACCGCATTGGCTGGAAAACCGCCCAGGCACCCGCCACACCTTGCCGAAAGATGTACAATCGTGGGTTTATGAACCCGGCTCGCTCACGCAACGGCTACGCGATTATTACGGTGATGCGGTAAGCGTCGACATCCTGTTGCAACAATGGAATACGCCGTTTTTAAGCGAACGCCGACTGCTTAACTTGCCGGAAAACAAATACAGCCTCATCCGCGAAGTATTGCTCCACGCCAACGGCAAACCGCTAATTTTAGCCCGCACCATCATCCCGAAAAAAACCATTAAGGCAGTCAAACGCAATCTGGCTCATTTAGGCAGCCGTCCGCTCGGGGAAGTTATTTTTGCCTATCCCAAATTAGAACGCATCGAAATGGACGTCGCCTTAATCGAGCAAAAAACCTGGAGCCCGGCGGCGATTGAACAGGCCGAAATCAAGCAAGCGACCTGGGGCAGACGCACTGTGTACGCAATTGCCCACCGGCAAATGCTGGTCAGTGAGTTTTTTTTGCCGGGCAGCTTGGAGATTTTTTAGTTTGGGAGAAATGAGCTGGCGAATTTAACCCAGAAATCAACGACCGCTTAAATCGCGCTTGTGATAATCGATCCAAGCTGAGATACTTTTAGCTGAAGCGGCGGGGAACGGATTCCGCCGACATTAAAAAATGGCTCTTACTGGATTCCGGGGAGCTAGCAGAGACACGTTAGACCCTGTTGAATTTGAAGCCTACAATCCCCAGATAGGGCGGATGATTACAATACATCAGCGTAACTTCTCATTACCCACAGGTAGCTGCAGCCCGAATCAAATCGGATAGCGGTGGAATATTGCGTTCAGCCATCAGCCTATCCTTAAGATAATGCCAAAACGAAATCTTATGTTTTAGACAAGTCTTCTTTAAACTGGCAAAGGTGTCACGGCACCTTCGCCCCGCCTCGCTACGGGTACTGCCGCTGATTTTTCGTTTTTTGACATAGTCCCGAATATCGCGCTCACTGAGGTTGTTGTGGAGCGGCAAATAAGGTTTATCGAGAACACGAAGCAGCTCCTGCTGATTGTTGCCCATCCGCTTTAAGGCCTGATTGAGCGTCGCATAAGCTGTTGGGGTGCTGCACATCGCTTGAAAACGTAGTTTGATGTCTTCTGCCTAACTTGCCGTTGGCGCAAGCTTGTAGGTTTTCAGGTCACGGTAAATCTGCCAGAGTTGTTCACGTACGCCGTCAACGGCTTCGCCTAAAGCGCCTACTGTTGGTAACATGCTCATCATTCAAAGGGATTAAGCGGTTAATGATGCGTTCGGCATGAATCCAGCACAGCGCATGGTCAAAGACATTAAACTGTCCGGCATCATCGCTGACAATGCTCAGGGTAACGGGGATGCCTTGGGCTAACAGGCCACCCATTAAAGCGCCTTCGGTGATGATGCGCCGATGCCGTTTGCTTTTGATGCCCTGCTGATCCAACCATTTTTCCCAATCGAGAGCGGTGGTGATACGCACCACCTGATCGGCAGGATCGGCTAACGGCAGGCTGCACACAGGGTCACCCGAAAATTTAACGTCAAGGCCTGCTAACAAAACATGCGGCAGTTTCTGTTGTTCCATATAGGTGAAGGCGCCGGCATTCAATACGTAAAAAGAGTCGCTGCCTTGGCCTAAACAGCTAAGGAAATTAATGCGGCTTTTACTTTCGGTACTGCTAAACCAGGCAAACAGTTCATTGCCGATATGGGTGCAATAGCCATTTTTGCCATCATGACGCGCACCGGTGTCATC